>JAAFHG010000147.1:512-8350 GCA_013297585.1 Chitinophagales bacterium | reverse complement strand
GTTACTTACCACTGTTTTATAAGCTCTGCCATCTACTTTTTCTGTAGGCAAACCAGCTTTTTCCAACTCTTCTATCACACTTTCTTTAATTAAACTACCTATTGCATGTAAGGTATAAAACCAACCACGAGTTTGGTCTACACCTTCAGCAATAAAATCTGCTGGATAGTTTTGTGTAAATAATTCTTTGTTTTCAAATGGAAAATGCTGCTGAGCATAAGGCATGGCACCACTGTCAAACCATACGTCAATTAAATCTGATACACGTTTCATTGGTTCACCTTTAGATGACACCAATGTAATTTCATCTACAAAAGGTTTGTGTAAATCAAGGTTGTGAGTGGCAAGTTGTGAGTTGTAAGCATCACCCAAAACGGTTTTTGCTTTTTCAGCTTCGGCTAGCAATTCAGCGATACTTCCTATGCATTTTTGCTCACTACCATCTTCATTTTTCCAAACAGGCAAAGGCGTGCCCCAGTAACGGCTACGGCTCAAATTCCAATCTACCATGTTTTCTAGCCAGTTACCAAAACGACCCTCACCAGTACTTTTTGGTTTCCAGTTAATGGTTTTGTTCAGCTCAACCATTCTATCTTTTAGTGCGGTAGTTTTTATAAACCAAGCATCTAAAGGATAATATAAAATAGGCTTATCAGTACGCCAGCAATGTGGGTAGCTGTGTTCGTATTTTTCTATTTTAAAAGCACGATTTTCTAGCTTCAACTTCACGCAGATGTCTACGTTTACATCTACATAGTCTTTCTCGTCCTTATAATTCTTTACATATCTACCACTAAATTCACCAAGGCCATCTACAAATTTGCCTTGCTTATCAACCATTGTTAATATACCAATATTGTTTTTCTGACCTACTTTAAAGTCATCTGCACCAAAAGCAGGCGCTGTATGCACAATACCAGTACCATCTTCTGTAGTTACGAAATCACCCACTATTACTTTAAATGGTTCTGCATTAGGCGTAATTGCTTGTATCGCTTCTAACGAATTAGCTTCGTAAGGCATTAATTGCTCGTAACGCACCCCTTCCAAATCTTTACCCTTAAATTCTGCTAATATTTTCCAAGGCAATAGTTTTATCCCTTCGCTGTAATTTTCAAAATCACCGTTTTCACCTTCTGGCTTAAAGTATTTACCCAACAAAGCTTTTGCTAAAATAACGTTTACTGGTGTGTGCAAATAAGGATTGAAGGTTTTCACCAACACATAATCAATATTTGGTCCTACTGTCAAACCAAGATTTGAAGGAAGCGTCCAAGGTGTGGTGGTCCAAGCCATTAAGAAAGCCCCCTGCCCCTGAAGGGGTGTTTTCAAAAATTCGTTGAAGCCTTTATGGTTTTCATTTGTTCCCTTTAGGGCTAGGGCAAACATCGCCACCGCACTCGTATCCTTTACATCTTTATAGGTACCAGGTTGGTTTAATTCGTGAGAACTTAAACCCGTACCTGCAGCTGGTGAGTAGGGTTGAATGCTGACGCTTTCGTATAGCAATCCTTTATCGTATAGTTTACTTAAAATCCACCAAAGACTCTCGATGTAGTTATTTTCAAACGTAATGTATGGGCTATTCAAATCTACCCAATAACCCATTTTTTTGGTAATATTATCCCACTCGTTTTTGTAACGCAATACCGCTTCACGGCATTTTTGGTTATAATCTGCTACCGATATTTTTTTACCAATATCTTCTTTGGTAATGCCTAATTCTTTTTCTACACCCAATTCTACCGGTAGGCCATGCGTATCCCAACCGCCTTTACGTTTTACCTGAAAGCCTTGCATGGTTTTGTAGCGGCACACCAAATCCTTTAATGTTCTAGAAATTACATGGTGAATACCCGGCATGCCATTGGCACTTGGCGGCCCTTCGTAAAACACAAAAGGCTCGTTACCCTCACGTAAAGCCACACTTTGTTCAAAAGCTTGGCTTTCATCCCACTTTGCTAATATTTCTTTTTCTATTGTTGGTAAATGTAACCCAGAAAATTCTTTGTACTTAACACTCATGATACGCTACTGAAAGTTAATGCCTGCAAGGTTTTAGCAACAATGCATGGCTAATTTTTTGATGGTTGCGAAGGTAAGGAAATTGGTGGGGGAAATTTTCACACAAAGAAACTAACAATGTTTCTCACAAAGTAACAAAGAAGACAAAGTACACAAAGGCTATATTTTACATAAGGAAAAGACAAATTGGTAATACCACCAACTTTTGCAAAGCCTTACTTCACAATGAAGTGAGGCTTTGCAAGTTTGTTTTACCCTACTTCACCATGAAGTAAGGCTTTGCAAGTTTGTTTTACGCTACTTCACTATGAAGTGAGACTTTGCAAGTTTGTTTTGCACTACTTAACCATGAAGTGAGGCTTTACAAGTTTGTTTTACGCTACTTTACTGTAAATCACCCCTTTAAAAACTGTTGACTTACTTAAAAACAAAAGTGGCCCCATTACAGAGACCACCTTCCTAGATTAAATAGCAAGTATAAACTAGAATTTATATGATACCGTAGCCATCATTTGTCTTGGCGCTATTGGATTAATGCTATACCTATCGTGTGCTAAGTAATTAAGTGTATTAGTAATGTTAGATAATTTTACCAGCGCAGATATTTTGCTAAAAGTATAGCCGACAGAAACATCAACTGTTGTAAAATCTGATAGTGGTATTTGCCTGTTATAAACTGGCGTTTGCCCTACGGTATTTTGATTGCCTCCTAAGCGATTGCCAGTATAAAAGCCCGATAAACCAACTTTTAAACCACGAAATGCAGTTTTGGAAAACGTATAAAATATGGTTGCATTGGCTGTATGTTCAGGGTTATTGTTTAATTTTTCGTCTTCAACAACTGAACCTTTAGCACCAGTTGAGTTAGTATAACGTGCATTATTGTAAGCATAACCTGCCAAAAAGTATAAATTTTTAGAGATTGTTCCACTAAAATCAATGTCTAATCCATCACTTGTAGTTTCACCTGTTAACTCTTTAATATTGGTACTAGTATTGGCTGTACCATCTATCAAAAACAGTGCTTGCTGCGCTAAGTTACTATTGCGGATTCTATAAATACTTAAGTTGGCCGCTATTTTACCATTGAAAAAAATATTTTTCCAGCCAATTTCGTATTGGTCTATTATTGATGGATTTAATGGATTATTGTAAATATCAGTACCAGTATTTGTAGTAAAGCTATTGCTGTAACTACCATAAATAGACATATTAGTATTAGGCTGGTATATTATTGCAGCCTTAGGAGAAAAGGCTTTATGGGTAGCTTCAGTGCCGGTTGTTTGTGTATTTTTAATATAGTTATAAACGGTAGATGCCTCTGTTTTTAGATAAGACCAACGCAAACCAACTAGCACTTTTATTTTAGAAGTAATACCAATTAAATCTTGGGCATAATACCCTAAACGATAAGATGGCGAAACCGTACGACCAGTATCGAAAGTTGAAGGCATATCTGTTCTTGCAGTGTATTTATTAGGGTCAAGGATATTAATTCTATCATAAGCAGTACCTACAACGCCTAATGCATTTGTAATTCTAAAAACATCTGCTTTAGTTTTTATAGCCACGTAATCTGTACCTGCTAATATTTGATGAGAGATTTTTCTAGTTTTAAACTTACCAGTTAGGTTGACTTGCCCAGTTTGGTTGCCTTCTACCGAACCTGCACGACTTAATGTACGCGTCCAATCGCCATTTGCAGCTACGGTACTAGGTACGCCAGTACCAAATGAATTAATATTTACATTTTGTCCAGCTGCAATAATGTTTAGTTTCCAAGTATTGTTAAAATTATGATCTAAAACAACAGAGCCAGATGCTGTTTTTGAACGATAATAAGCCCAAGATGTATTGATAAAACGAGAACGTGATGCTGGGATAACAACATCAGTATTTTGATTAATAACACCAATACCATTATCTGGTGTAAAATTGGCATCTAAATAATCGCCTTGTACGAGTAGTGTGGTTTTTTTACCAAGCTGAAACAAAAAAGATGGGTTTACGTATTTACGTTCAGTTTGTACCACATTTCTAAAGCTATTGGCTTTTTCGTAAGTACTTACTACCCTAAAAGCAACAGCTTTAGAAATAGGACCATACACATCGATTATTGGCTTATACAAATTATTACTGCCAACGTTCATTGTAACCTCGCCACCCCAATTGAATTTTGGTTTTTTAGTAACCATATTAATTACAACACCAGCCGATGTATTGCCGTACAGCAAAGCAGAACTACCTTTTAATACTTCTACAGATTCCAAAGTACTTGCTTCGGGAAAACCACCTGTATTTGTAGCTATTCCATTTTTAAAAATACTACCAGTTCCGCCACCAATACCTATACTGTAGCCACGAGCCGAAAATGTTTCTGCCACGCCTTGACGTTGTTGCGTTAATGATACACCACTTACATTTTTAATAACGTCCCCTAGTCGCATTGCTTGCTGATCCTTAATAACTGTGTTGCTTACAATACCCACAGATTGTGGATTGTCAAGCGGTACTAAATCAGCTTTTCCAAACGTTGCTGCCTTTCTAATAGTTGTTCTATCACTGGTTACAATTACCTCATCTAATTGCTTAGCATTTTCTATCAATGTTATATCTATTTGCGCAGTAGCATTGTTATTAACCGCTACTGATTTTGTGATAGTTTGCAAACCGACCAACGACACTGTAAGTTGATAGTTACCAGCAGGGATATTTTTAAACTCGTATGTACCCATCTCATCTGATATGGTTACTAATCTGGTATTATTCAATTGCACGTTTACGTAAGCGGCTGGCTTACTATCGGTAGTTACAATTTTTCCTTTTAAAGTACCATTTTGCGCCATTGCACCTAGTGTTAGTAGTGCCACAATTGTTGTTAGTATTAGTTTCATTTGCTCTGCTTATAATTAGAGTGCAAAACAAGCTTATAACCAAAAATATATGATGCCGCATCGGGAAAAGTGAATTATATAATCGGGAAAAATGAATTTCCGCAAAACAAAAATCCCTCTGTAACTACTGCTACAGAAGGTTTTTAGAATAATTAACTAAGGTGCTTTACTTCTTATCGTCAATAATAATTGGCGTTTTACTACCACCCATTATAATTACTTTACTATTAGGCGATGTTACGAGGCCCTTCATTACTTGAATTTGCTCGTACTGCAACTGCTTGTCGGTAAGGCCACTACTCATAATGCGTTGGTAATCGGCAATACCTTGTGCTTCTACCCTTTTACGCTCAGCTTCTTGCTTTTCCTTTTGCAGTACAAATTCCATTTTTTGTGCTTCTTGTTCAGCTTTTATTTTCTCTTCAATAGATGCTTTTACAGTAGCTGGCAAGGTAATATTGCGTACTAATAATTGTTCAAGTACTAAGCCTCTTTTCTTAAAATCATCTTCAATGGTTTTGAAAATTCTTGCCTGAAATTCGTCACGTTTTACACTATATAAATCTACCGCTGTGTAATAAACAGCATTGTCTCTAATTTTAGTACGAGTTATTGGTCGCACAATTTTATCCTTGTAGTCTAAACCAGTTTCACGAATAATGTTTGGTGCATCTTTAGATAGAACACGATATAAAACAGTTAAATCCATCGTTACTTCAAGCCCATCGGCAGTAAGGGTTTTAATCGCATCGTCGCCTGCTTTATCTCCTTCATCATGCACACCACTCATGGTGTAATTCTGGGTTTTAATATCAATTTTACTTACATCAACCAATGGATTAACCAATGTTAAACCACTCGTTAATACATCGTTTTGCACTTTACCAAACATAGATTTTACGCCAATTTGGCCTGCATCTATTTGTTTAATGCATGAAGTAAAAAAGCCAATGAGTACCAAAAGAATACCAAAAATTCTTACAGGTGTTGTAAATTGAGAAAGTGCTTGTGTTTGTTTTTTTAAGGCTAAGCCAGAAAAAAATACCATAATTCCAATAATAATGAGTGTCATTTTGTTAGTTTTTATTTAGATACCAAAGGTAGCATGGGTTTATGCCACTTTGTTATTATTACACAAACGCCTTTATTGGCTATGTAAACTGGAAAAAATTCTTGGCTGGTATTAATTAGCTATTATCTTTACCAAACTAACGTTAGTTAGTATCTATCCATTATTGACCTCTAACGATATAGTTGCTTTGGTTGAAACATTGAAGATTTTAGTTTTGGTTGCTTGCTTAACAGACCCGCCTTTCCAGGCGGGTCTCTTGTTTAATACAAGTAGGCAATAAAAAGGCTCTGCAAATATTTTGCAAAGCCTTTTTATTAAATACAATAGGTAAGCTTAGTTGCTACCAAAAATATTGTCAACAGCACCACCAAGCATTGGAAACTTTTCTTTCACAAAGCCTACAATTGTTTGGATAGCTTGTGCTGCTTGCTCATCCGTTAAGCCAGCCTCTGACTTCAATTTTTCAATCAATTCGTTCATAATTCGTATTTTTATAATATTTGTACTCTACAAGAACGCTATGCTACTTTCAGCATGCTTATGTTTGTTTTGCTAAACATGCTGTGTGCATATTCTAGTGTAATATGTAGTTTGGTTTCGCCTTTTCCGGGTAATTCAAACATGGCATCGGTTAAAATTCCTTCGCAAATGCTACGTAAACCTCTAGCACCTAATTTATACTCAAGTGCTTTTTCTACCATAAAGTCATACACAGCATCGTCAAATGTGAGGGCAATTCCTTCCATATCAAACAGGCGTACATATTGCTTTATCACAGAGTTTTTAGGTACAGTTAGAATGCTACGCAACGTTTCTGCATCTAGTGGATTTAAGTGCGTAACCACTGGCAAACGACCTAATAATTCTGGTATTAAACCAAAGCTTTTTAAGTCTTGTGCAGTAATAAATTGTAGCAAGTTTTTACGTTGGTAATCTTGCACATCTTTATTTACATTAAACCCAATCGCATTGGTATTTACTCTACGAGCAATTACTTTATCAATACCGTCAAAAGCACCACCGCATATAAACAAGATGTTTTTGGTATCGAGTTTTATCATCTTTTGGTCTGGGTGTTTTCTACCTCCCTGAGGTGGCACTAGCACTTCTGTACCTTCAAGCATTTTAAGCAAACCTTGCTGCACACCTTCACCACTTACATCTCTAGTAATAGATGGATTATCGCCTTTTCTAGCAATTTTGTCTATTTCATCTACATATACAATACCACGTTCAGCAGCTTGCACATCGTAGTTACAGTTTTGTAGCAAACGAGTCAGCATACTTTCTACGTCTTCACCTACATAACCAGCTTCTGTAAATACCGTTGCATCTACAATGGCAAATGGTACGTTTAATAAGCGAGCAATGGTTTTAGCAATTAATGTTTTACCAGTACCAGTTTCGCCTACCATTACAATATTGCTCTTCTCTATTTCAACATCGTCTTGTATTTGCTTTTGGTTTACACGTTTAAAGTGATTGTAAACGGCTACCGTAATTACCTTTTTCGCATCATCTTGACCAATAATATACTGATCTAAAAAGCTTTTTATTTCAGCAGGCTTGCGCACATTTAGCTTTAAAGTGCTTGCAGGTTGTTGTATTGTGTTGTTTAGAGCAGGCTCACGATTTAAACCCAATTCTTGGGCAATAATATCCTCAGCATGTTCTACACAACTTTCACAAATATGACCTTCTTGCCCCGCTATTAATATTTTAACCTCATCTCTGCCACGGCCACAGAAAGAACAATGCAGATGATTTTGCTTTGCCATTTATTGTTTTAATTTAAAAATTCACACATAGTACCTAACACATTTGTGCCAAGCACTTAAACAAAAATA
>JAAFHG010000147.1:0-502 GCA_013297585.1 Chitinophagales bacterium | reverse complement strand
TTGCCATTTACTATTCAATTTTTAAAATTCGTACAAACTTACTCAGTGCAATTACACCAAGCATTTAAACAAAAATACACTCTCTGCCTTGTATCAGAAAGTGTATTTCGGTGTATCAGCTATTTAGTGGCAGAATTACAATTTGTCTAACACATGATCTACAATGCCATAAGCTTTGGCTTCTTCAGCATCCATCCAATAGTCACGGTCAAAGTCTTTCATAATTTGCTCTACCGTTTTACCACAGTTTTCAGCCAAAATCTTCGCACCAATCTCTTTGGTCTTTCTTATTTGTTCTGCCTGAATTTCAATATCAGCCTGCGTTGCCTGAAAATAACCACCAATACTTGGTTGGTGAATCATCACTTCGCCATGAGGATAAATGTAGCGCTTGCCCTTAGTACCTACGCTCAATAAAATTGAACCCATACTAGCTGCCAAGCCCATACAAATAGTGCTTACAGGGCTGCTAATCAGCTTAATCGTATCGTACAAAACCATA
>JAAFHG010000255.1 GCA_013297585.1 Chitinophagales bacterium | reverse complement strand
AGTTATACAGGGCAGTTTAAAATTGGGCTGAATACTGGTCACGGTGAAACTTGGTTAAATTTTGCAGCTAATGCTACTAAATATGGCTTAGTACGAGATGGTAATTGGCACGAAGTAACCATACCTATAGCTGATTTTAATAACCCAAATATTGGCAACAACATTGATTTATTTTCGGTAAAAGGTGCGCTTATGTTTGCTGGCGATCCTGCAACAAGTACGGCAGATTTTTACTTTGACAATATTTATTTCTCAGGTGGTGTATCGCAAAATCCTGCACCCACAGTAGCTATTACTTCGCCTACCGCAAATACTATTTTTAATTCACCCAGTAGCATTAGCATTACCGCCAATGCTGCTGATGCAAATGGTAGTATTAGTAAAGTAGACTTTTATAATGGCAGTGCTTTAATAGGTACTGCTACTACTAGCCCTTATACTTTTGTTTGGAATAATCCTGCAAACGGTGTAGATTCTCTAATAGCCAAAGCAACTGATAACGAAGGCGCGGTAACTACGTCGGCTACAGTGATTGTATTTGTGTCAAATGCCAGTAATATAGCACCAAGTGTAAGCATTACTTCACCTGCTAACAATGCTAATTTTTTAACGCCAACTACTGTAACTGTCACAGCAAATGCAACAGATTCTGATGGTAGTATTTATAAAGTTGAGTTTTACGATGGAAGCACTTTGCTAGGTACTTCAACCACGAGTCCTTATAGTTTTACTGGTACTGTTAATAATGCTGGTAATTATGCAATTACAGCCAAGGCAACTGATAATGGTGGGCTAACTACCACTTCATCTGTGGTGAATATTGTGGTTACTAATCCCATAAAACCTACAATAAGTATTACATCGCCAACCAATAATGCTAATTTTTTGCCGCCAGCAACTATTACAATTACTGCAACTGCTGCCGATGCAAATGGTACGGTGACACAAGTTGCTTTTTATAATGGCACCACTTTACTAGGTACATCTACCACAAGCCCTTATAGTTTTAATTGGACCAATGTGCCGCTTGGTACTTATACCATTACTGCTGTTGCTACTGATAATGATGGCAACACCACCATATCTGACGCTGTAAATATTACCGTATCTAAAGTACCATGTGTAGGTACTGCTGTTAGTGGCGATTATAGTTATGAAGTATTTACAGATGCAGGTACGGTGTATTTTAAATTTCGCCCATTAAGCCCTATTGCTGGTAGTTCTTCTGCCATTATTTATGTTCGCCCTGGTACTAGTGGTGCTTATCCTGGTTATAATATGACAGCTTCTGGAAGCGATTTTACATATAGCCAAGCAATTGCCAATGGCGTAAACACAAGCTTCTATTTTTCGTACAATGTGCCAGCTGGTGGGGAAAGAAACTCAAGTACAGATCCACATAGTTACGTAGTAGGTACGCAATGTGTGGCTGGTGCGCCTACTGTAAGCATTACATCACCAACCGATGCAGCAAATTTTACAGCACCAGCAAGCGTTACAATCAGTGCTACGGCTGCTGATAGTGATGGTACGATTAATAGGGTAGAGTTTTATAGTGGTGCTACATTGTTAGGTACATCTACAACTAGCCCCTATAGTTACACTTGGGCAAATGTTGCTGCTGGTAGTTATGCATTAACCGCAAAAGCGGTAGATAATGCCAATCTTACTACAACCTCTAGTACTGTAAATATTGTGGTAAATGCACCTAATGCAAATGGGTATTGTGGTACAGCTGCCAATGGTGATTATGAGTACAAAGCCGTTACGGTAGGTAATGTGGTTACGTATACTATGCATCCACTATCGCCCATTGCTGGTTGTGCTTATGCATTAATTTATGTAAGAGAAGGCCTTACGGGTGGTTATCCAGGCTATGCGATGTCTGCTTCTGGTACAGATTTTATTTTTACAAAAACCATTACAAGTGGCACACCTACCAGTTTTTATTTTACATATCAAACACCGCCTGCTGGCGAACGTAATTCTTCTGCAAGCCCACATAGTTATACAGTTGGGGCAAATTGTACAGGTATTACTGGTACACCCCCTACGGTAAGCATCACATCACCAGCTAGCAATGCAAGTTATACAGAAATCGCAAATATTACCATTACTGCCAATGCTGCTGATACAGATGGTACCATTAATAAAGTAGAATTTTACAATGGTGCTACATTAATAGGAACAGCAACATCTAGCCCTTACACTATTACTTGGAATAATGTAGTTGCTGGCAACTATAGCCTCACGGCAAAAGCTACTGATAATAGCACATTATCAACTACGTCATCTGAGGTGAAAATTAGTGTAAGCCTAAATAATTCTACGGGCTTTTGTGCCACATCTGCCAATGGTGACTATAGTTATAAAGCAGAAACCAACAATGGTGTTGTGACGTTTATATTTCATCCACTAACGCCAATTTTAGGTAGTAGTAGTGCCTTAATTTATGTTAGAGAAGGTGCTTCTGGTGGCTATCCTGGTTATCAAATGACGGCTGTTGGGCCAGATTTTAGATTTACCAAAACCATAGCTAATGGTACCGTTTGTAGCATATACTTTACTTATGGTGTGCCATCTGGCGGCGAAAGAAATTCTGCTGCAAACCCACACAGTTACACGGTAGGTTCGGTTTGTTTAACTGCTTTGCCTGTGGTATTAAGCAATTACAATGTAGCTTCAACTAATGCCTCTACCGTAGCTATTAATTGGTCTACAACTACAGAAATAAACAATAACTATTTTACAGTAGAAAAAAGTATTGATGGTAGAAATTTTACCACCATTGCTACGGTTTTTGCCACAGGCAATTCTAATACTACTAAAAATTATCAAGTAAAAGACAATGCACCTGTAAATGGCATCAACTATTACCGCTTAACGCAAGTAGATAAAGATGGTAAAGCCACTGTGTTTGATGTGAAATCTATTGTAGTAGGTGGTTTAGCTACATCACTGCGTGTGTTTCCTAATCCTATAAGTGGTAATCATTTACAAATAAGTATTGCAAACGGTAATACTAGTGTAATGAAAGTGCAACTTGTATCAATAGAGGGTAAAGTATTGCTAGAAAATACCTTGCAACTACAAAATGGCACAATGGATGTGCAATTGCCTAGTTCATTAACAAAAGGTACTTATTTATTAAAAATATCTGGTTTTACGCCAGTAAAGTTATTGGTGCAATAAGGATTTATTTTTGTTTTAGTTCAGGTTATAAGTCTCAGTTGCTTGCGCAACTGAGACTTATTATTTGTAGTAATGGTAAAAAGTAACAATTATATGAGTACTAGAAATGATTGATGTAGTAATGAGATACTTATTGTAGCCTTAAAATGCTGGTATTACCATCTATTGATGTAGTGTTGATGTGTGTATAAATGCTACTATACTTTTCATCAGATGTAATTTTACCAATGTATTTCAGGTTCTAAATCTTTCTGAAAAAACGATTGCTAATTATTGCCAATAAGCTGTTGCTCAGTTAGATGGATGACGTGATTATTTAATCATTTAATTCAAAACAGTTACAAATGAAAAAAAGTTACTCTCTCATTTTGTTGTTTGCACTAACTATGTGTCAAGCATTTGCGCAACCTACTACAAATGCGCCTACACCACCCACACGCAGTGCCGCAAATGTAATTTCTGTGTACAGCGATGCGTATTCTAGTTTAAGTGGTACCGATTTTAATCCAAATTGGGGCCAAACTGGTTTTGGTTCTGCTTCAGAAATTGCTATTAGTGGTAATAATATTCGCAGGTATGCCAATATCAATTATCAAGGTGTACAATTTGCATCTGCAATTAATGCTACTTCCATGACTAACTTACATCTAGACATTTGGACGTCTGATTGTACTGCATTTGATGTATTTTTAATCTCTCCTGGCCCTGTCGAACAAGCTGTTACCATAACGCCTACTGCCTCAGGTTGGAAATCAATAGATATTCCTTTAGCTAGTTACACAACACCAGCAAAAAACAACTTAATACAATTTAAATTTGTAAGCACACCTTTTGGTGGCCCTACTGTTTATTTAGATAATATCTATTTCTGGACAAATGCTACGTTACCAACAATCACAGGCTTTACAATGCCTAATAACAAAAAAGTAGGTGATGTACCATTTGCTATTACTGCACCTACTAGCAATAGTGCAGGTGCTTTTACCTACTCAAGTAGCAACACAGATGTAGCTACCGTTTCTGGTAGTAACATTACTATTGTAGGTAGTGGTAGTTCTACTATCAGTGTTTCTCAAGCTGCAAATGGTATTTATAGTACAGGTAGTGCGAGCGCCACTTTATCTGTAGGTTTCAATCCACCATCAACTGCAGCACCTATGCCAAGTACAACATCTGGTAGTGTTATTTCTTTATTTAGTAATACTTATACTAACAGAGTAATAGACACTTGGTCAGCTGGTTGGGATCAAGCAGACGTGATAGATACAACTATTGCTGGTAATGACACAAAAAAATACTCAAATTTAAATTATTCTGGTATAGAGTTTACAGGTGCTAATTCTATTAATGCTACTGCAATGAACTTTTTACATGTAGATATTTGGACACCAAACTCAACACCATTAAAACTGAAATTAGTAGACTTTGGTGCTAATAATGCTTATGATGGCGGTGATGATAAAAACTCAATAGAATATGTATTAACACCTGCACCAACACCTGGCACTTGGACAAGCTACAATATTCCTTTATCAAACTTTACAGGTCTAGACACAAAAGCTAATTTATCTCAAATGTTATTTATTGGCTCTAATACCACTGTATATTTTGATAATGTTTACTTAAGTGCAGTAACTACTTTACCAGTTGCTTTAGCAGAATTTAACGCAGTAAAAGCCGCTAATACAGCGCAATTAAGCTGGAGAACTTTATCTGAACTAAATAATAAAGGCTTTGCCGTAGAACGCAGTGCAAATGGTACTACTTGGGCGCAGATACAATTTGTAAGTGCTGCTGGTGCTGGTAATTATTCAACAATAGATAAAAACCCATTAAATGGTGTTAATTACTATCGCTTAAAGCAAGTAGATAATGATGGTAAGTTAGCGTATTCAAGTACCGCGTTTATAAATTTTGCTGGTAACGATGCTGTTGCATTTTCTTTCTACCCAAATCCAGCAAAAGCTAAAATTACTCTAGCATTACAAACTATACAATCTAATAAAGCAAGTGTGAGTTTAGTAAACGTTGATGGTAAAATTGTAAAAACAATTCCATTGACTAGTCAACAATCTAACAGTAACATACAAATATCTGTTTCTGATATTGCAAAAGGCAACTACTTTTTAGTACTAAAAGACGGTTCTTCTGTAAAATCAAGCAAAATTTTGGTAGATTAATATCAATTTACTAGCAACAAGGCTAACTTTAACTAAACCCTTCAAAGGCATAAAGCAATCAAAAGCTTTATGCCTTTTTTGTTAGTAACCCGTTAATATTCTTTAATTTAATTATTAATATGCATTATTTAAATAATACATAATTGGAGATTTGTATTTATGTATTAAAAAAATGAAATTTTAAAGCTATGGTTGTGAGCGAGTTGAGCCAGTTACGTAATCTAAGTACAAAAATGCAAACCTAAAATTATTCCAGCTAAAATTGGATACTTCACAGGCGGTTAAATTTCAATTTTGCTTTTCCAAATTCTAATTTGTTCTTTTCTGTTCATAACAGATGTTTTAACATCAAAAGTTTCTATATAAGCAATCTGCCAATCTTTTGCCTTTCTAGTAAAGTCTTTATGGCTAAATAAATGTTTCTCTGGTCCATTCTCTATCACATAAGTTGTGACGCTATTAAATATAAATTATAAACATAAAAAAACCCCGCATTCGCAGGGTTGAGAGTGACCGAGTTAGGATTCAAACCTAAAACCTTCTGATCCGTAGTCAGATGCTCTATTCAGTTGAGCTACTCAGCCAGTAATTTTCGGATTGCAAATATAAGCGCATTTTTGAAATAAACAAATGTTGGGGCACTTTTTTAAAGACCATAAATATC
>JAAFHG010000697.1 GCA_013297585.1 Chitinophagales bacterium | reverse complement strand
TGCGTAGAAGATTTTTGAGCGAAACAAGGCAAATTTTGCAGCCATAGTTTAACGCCTACGGCGAAAAATTTAACGAAGTTGCAGCCACAAAGCAGCACGTATTAACCATTGAAATGATTTTAAACAGGCTCTAAGTGTTATTTTGAAGTTGATAAGCTATATAACAATGATGATAACCTACTTCTTTAAAAAAACTGTCAAGCTGTTGTGTGTAAATAGTAAAAAATGACGCTGTAAGAAACCGTCTAATTAGAAAAAATATCAAACTTACTTTTAGGTCTCAAGTTGTCAAGCCATTTAAACTTTCTCAATCTCAGTTCTTCATGGTTTATTTGTCGCATAGGGTAGGCGGTACCTTCTAAATTGTTGCGTAACACTATTTTTTGTGGCGAAGAACCATCTTTTTTATGCTCAAAATACATGTCTATTACATCGCAAGTGGCCTTATTTACGCCAAGATATTTGTTGCTTTCATCTACACCATAGTATACCGTTTCTGCATTGCCTTTTGCACGTAAATGATCTATTTTGCCATCCAAGAAAAAGCCATTAATTGTAGTGCCTTTTATTTGGTTGTAGTATTTGTCAGTTAATTTTTGAATGCTCATTGCATTCTCAAAAACGTAGAGTCTCTCAGGCTTTTTATTTTGAATAAATAGGTAAATAGTATCGCCAGTAATCTGATTTTTTTGTGCCCAAGCAATTGGATTTTTAAACAGTCTAAATACAGAATCTTCACCTGAGTAAAATAGACTATCGCACACAGCTTGTAATGAATCGTTGAATATTCTTACGTTAAAGTAGGCCTCAAAGTAGCGGTCAGCAGATGTGTCTTTTGGATTTTTTGTAATTAGCATTTTATCTTTTACAGAATCTCTTACCACAGGCACCGTTCTACTTTTAAGTAATTCAGAAAGCTTTGAGGTAAACAATGTATCAGCAGTTACATAAGTTGTGTCTCGAGATTGCTTTAACAATAATAACGGCTTTTGTGTAGCCAACAAAGCGTTCGTCATTTTATTGGCTTTTATATTGCCAGCAATTAAATCGTAACCTGTACTGTCTTTGGTTCTATATACAGCGTTACCATCATATTCGCTAAGGCCAGTTTTATCATCTACCGCAATTTTATCTGCGGTAAAAGTGTAGGTGCTATCGTCTATTATTGGTCGCTGATTAAAGAATGCTTTTTTGCTTTTGGTATCGTAGTAACCATCTTTTGTTTTTATGGTTTGCTTACCACTTGAAATGGTAGAAGGTGCAACAATAGTGGTAATACCTGTGTTTGTGTTGTATAAAAGTGTATCGGTTTTTACGGTAAATCCAGAATCTTTTAAGAATACATTTTGCTTAAAATATACATCTTTTGTTTCGCCGTAATAGTAACCTTCTGTACTTGTAAGCACCGTTTTACCATTTACAACCTTACCACCTTTGTAATAAATACCTATTTTGGTTTGTTCGTCGTATACCAATTCTTCTGTTGTTAATACGCCCTTGCCATCAGTAAGTTTTACTTTCTTGTTTAGGTAAGCTTTCTTCTCTTTGCCTACATATTTTAAGTACTGTGAGAATGTATGAATGCTGTCATTATCGTTAATGTGCACATTGCCAAAGGCTTCTAAAATATTAGTAAGCTGATTAAGCGCAATACTATCTGCTTCAAAAATGGTTTTCTCTTGTTGTACTTTGGCTTTGCCAACTAGCGACAATACTTGTGTTACAGAATCAATTTGCTGAAAATTTTCTCTGTCAGCACTTATGATCATGATCATTTTGCCATTTCTAGAGGTATCTTTTTTAGGCGCTTGTGCATATAAAACCGATGATGCTACTAAACCAAGCATCCCAATAAATAGTCGTTTCAGAAAAATCATTTTTGAAGTATTAGCGTATCATTAAGAGGTGCCGTTAGTGGCGTACTCTTATCTTTTCCTCCAAACACAGAAATATTTACATAACGTTTAGGGTGTGTTTTAAAATCGTCTAGTAGAATATTGGTGCTGCGCACTGTATTAAGCATCTGATAATACAATTTC
>JAAFHG010000050.1 GCA_013297585.1 Chitinophagales bacterium | reverse complement strand
ACATCGGCAAATAATAATCTTTCCGCCAATTGTAAAAGGCGGGGGGAATTTTGGTAATTCTCTAACAACACGTTCAAATTCATAACTGCAATTCCTATCGTAAAAAAAGAGCAGCAAAGATAGCTTTATGATTGGTATATGTGATTGAGAATGACAATAATAAAACAATCATTAATAAACTGCCTTATAATTAATACGAATAGTGGTTTCAGCAATCTTACCACTGTCTACCGTTACAGTATGAATATCGTTGTATTGGTTAAACAGATTTGCGAATAATTTGTCATTAATTTTTACAAAAAGCGAATAAGTACCGGCAGGCAAAAACACAGAAAACTTACCAGTACTATCGCTAGTTATGGATGCAATTTTGTTGGCATTTACACTTACAAAAAAACCTGTTGTAATGTCTTTAACAGTTTGGCTAATATTTGTTTTTTCATACACAACAATCTCTGCTTTTATACCTTTTGGTTTAGAGGGCGCTTCGCCTTTCATAGGCATTTGGTTGCCTACAATTTCTATCACATTACCTAAAATTCCTTGCGTCATTGTTGTTGTTTTTAAGTTTTTTGTTGAACCACAAGCGTAAATAGCTGCTGCTATTAATACGAAACCGAAAAGATTTTTAAGCATACCGCAGTTTTTAATGTTAAAAGTATCTATTTTAGTACACTTAATACAGAAACTCTAGACAAAAAAGCTATAAAATTCATTTATGACAAAACGTTTTTTAATACTCTCTATTGGCTTCATTGGTCTTGGATTGTCGGCTAATGCGCAGATAAATACCAATGTAAAATTATTGAAGGAAAAAGCTATAACATTACAATCAGCTGAAAATGCTAATTATCAAAAAGCTTTGATACTAGCAAAAGAAAAAGGCTGGGATTTAGTATTAACAGGTCGTGGGGGTGTAAAAGCCTATTTGGTAGGTACATTAGAAGACGGCTCGCCCAAATACTACACTGTTTACAATAATACTATTGCAGCAGCTACTACACGAGCCAATCAATTGTGGGCAGGTGGCGCTTCTGGATTAAACCTCAGTGGTGCAAGTGCCAATATGAAAGATAAGCTAGCCATTTGGGATGGTGGTAAAGTGCTACCTACTCACGTAGAACTAAATGGCAGAATAAGCCAAATAGATGGGGCAACTGTACTAAGCGACCATGCTACACACGTTACAGGCACTATGATAGCAAGCGGTGTAAACCCAATAGCAAAAGGTATGGCACACGGTATGCAACGCATTTTGGCCTACGACTTTAGTAATGACGGCTCAGAAATGACAAGTGCTGCAGATAAACTCGTTTTATCTAATCATTCATATGGCATTATTTCTGGTTGGTACTACAATAGCTCTCCAAGTGATGGTAGCGGTGCAAGATGGGAGTTTAGAGGTCGTTTTGGTGATAATGAAGATTTTAAATTTGGCTATTACGATGCAGGTGCTAAAGAGTACGATGATATTGCGTTTAATGCTCCTTACTATTTAATTGTAAAATCGGCTGGTAATAATAGAAATAGTAATGGCCCTGCTGTTGGCGCTGCTTACTTCAGATACAATGCTAGTGGTATTATGGCTTCTGCCGGTGCTAGGCCAGCAAGTTTAAGTTTCAATGATGGCTATGATATATTAGCTATGGAATCAAATGCTAAAAACATTTTAACGGTAGGTGCTGTAAATGGTTTGTTAACTGGTTATTCCAAACCTTCCGATGTGGTAATGAGCTCTTTTAGTAGCTGGGGGCCTACAGATGATGGCAGAATTAAACCAGATATTGTAGCAGATGGCGTGGATGTTACTTCTAGTGTTGCATCGGGCAATACCGACTATGAATCGCTGAGCGGTACATCTATGAGTGCACCAAATACTACGGGTTCATTATTTTTGTTACAAGAGTATTATTCGCAATTAAAATCGGGCAACTTTATGCGTTCGGCTACGCTAAAAGGGCTGGCCATTCACACAGCAGAAGAAGCGGGTGACGCACCTGGTCCAGATTATCGTTTTGGGTGGGGCTTACTAAATGTTGAAAAAGGTGCTAACGTAATTAAGACCGCTGTTACATCGAACAATGCAAGTACCAGCGAACATCTTTTGTACGAAAACACACTTGCCAATGGTAGCACATTTACTAAAACTGTTATAGCAAGTGGTAAAGGTCAGTTGGTTGCTACTATCTGTTGGACAGATGTAAGTGGTACCGTTACAGCATCGGCCACAGCACTAAACGATAGAACAATTAAACTTGTAAATGATTTAGATATAAAAATTACGAAAGGATCATCTACTTACTCACCTTGGATTTTAGATCCAAATTTTCCGCAAGGCAATGCTACAAAAGGTGATAATATTAGAGATAATGTAGAACGTGTAGATATTGATAGCGTTGTTCCTGGACAAACCTATACCATTACTGTAAGCCACAAAGGCACATTGTCTGGTAGCTCTCAAGCATACTCGCTATTAGTGAGTGGTGTTGGTGGTACAGCCTATTGTGCATCTTCGCCAACTAATACCGCAGGTACTAGAATTGATAGCGTTGGTTTTTCAAACATCCAAAACAAAACAGCAACCGGCTGTACTAGCTATAAAGACTTTACTAACCTAACCGGAAATATTGAACCTAATAAAGCCACAACTTTATCTGTAAAAGTAAATAGTTGCGATGGAACAAACGCCAACAAAATGGTGAAAGTATTCATCGATTACAATAACAATGGCGTATTTACAGATGCGGGTGAATTAGTTGCCGCTAGCACAACACCGCTTAATAATAATGGCATCTTCACAACTACTATTACCACACCACTAACCATTACAAAAGGTAATTATGCAATAATGCGTGTGATTGCGCAAGAAACATCTACTGCTAGTGATATTAACCCTTGTGGCAATTACAACAATGGCGAAACTCAAGATTATCGCTTACGAGTAATAGCACCAACCAATGATGTGGCAGTGGCGGAGATTGTAACACCAATTACAGGTAGTAGCAGCAACTCTGGTCAGTTAATTGCAGTACGGTTAAAAAATAATGGTTCTACAGATAAAGCGAATGTACCACTTACAGCAACTGTACTTAATGGTAATACTACCATAGCCACGGTGAGTGTTAATTGCCCTATAACAGTGCCTGCTGGTGGCAGTATTGTATATACTTTTCAAAAAACTTTTAATGCCTTACCTGGCACAACCTATTCGGTTTCAGTAACCGCATCAGCTACTGGTGATCAGGACATAAGTAATAATACTTTAAATAATACAGTAGCTATTGCAGCAAAAACTACTGCACCTGCTGCAACAGGTATAATATGTTCTGCTACTTCTGCAACATTTAAAATAACTAATCCTGTTGCCGGGGTTAGTTATTTCTGGTACGATTCACCAACTTCTACAACACCAATTGGTACTGGCTCCATATTAAATCTTTCAGCTAAACCTGCTAATAATACAGTGTATGTAGAAAGCGGTGCTAGAGCAAGTGTTGGTATTAAATCTAAAAACGACTATCCTGGCGGTGGTGGTTATCAATCACCTGCTGGTAACTATATGAAGTACAGTGCAAGCACACCAGTTGTACTTGAAAGTGTGCGTTTATTTACACGTTGGCCTGGTACCATTAATATAAACTTGTATAATATTGCATCCGAAACATCCACTGGATATTCCTACTTCGATTTAGGAGCCACACCAGTAAACGTGTATGCATCACATCCTTCACCATTAACTGGCACAGTTAATACCTCAGATGTATCAGATACAGGCGCTATTTATTATTTAGGCATGTCGCTACCCAACACCGGGGCAACTGTAAGCTATGCACTTAGGGCATCTGGTGTAATTAATAGCAGTACAGATAGTGTTAACATTTTTAGAAATAATAACCTAGCACAGTCACCTAGTTTGTACCCTTTCACGTCACCGAGTGGTATTTTTTCAATAACAGGTAATAGCGTACAAGCCGGCAGCACGGCATCTACTTATCCTAGCTTCTACTATTATTTCTACGATATGAAAGTAAGAACTCTAGATAACACGAGCGAAAGAGGTGCCGTAGTTGGTGCCACCACAACTGCACCTACCATTACATTGGTTGGTGCAGCTTCTGATAGCTTGCAAACAAGCGCTGTTACATCTATACAATGGTACCTAAATGGTAACACCATTACTGGAGCAAACAGCAATAGAATAAAACCAATTTATTCTGGTACTTACTCTGTAATTGGTGCAGATATTAATGGCTGCATAGCAACTTCAACGGGGTTAATTTATACGGCTACAACAGGTGTTATAAATGTAAGTAACACAGAAATAGGTTTAACCACCACACCAAACCCTAATAATGGGGTGTTTAAAGTAAGCTTTAAAGTAAATAATAGAGAAGACTTGCAAATTGCATTGTTAGATGTATCTGGTAAAACAGTATTCACAAAATCTTATGCGAATTTTGTAGGTACATTCTCTGAGCAGTTTACAACTGGTAATATTTCAAGTGGTAATTACATTTTGAAAATACAACATGGTAATAAAGTGTATCGTAGCAAATTATTTATTACAAAATAAATTTATGTGATTTATCCAATTATAAAGCCTCGCAAATTGCGGGGCTTTTTAATTGGATATCACTTTCGCTTATAAACAAGTATATTAGCAAAAGCGATTGTTTAAATACAAGCATCACTTCTCTTAGAAAACAAGTTGTGCTTCATTATTAACCTACAAATAACACCTTATGTTAGAGCCATGGAGAAAAGCCATCATTACCAAAATAGAACAAGCCACACCTACCACACGTAGATTTTTTATAACCTTACCAGAATTAGACATATTCGATTTTAAACCAGGCCAATTTGTAACCTTAGACTTACCTATTCACGAACAAAAAAACAAACGCTGGCGCAGTTATTCAATAGCATCTGCCCCCAATGGCACCAATACTTTTGAACTGATTATTGTGTTACTGCCTGATGGGCTTGGCACTACTTACTTGTTTAAAGGGGCAGATGTAGGTACAGAAATTATGCTACGTGGCCCTGTGGGCGTATTTACAATGCCTACTGCTCTAGATAAAGACTTATACCTCATTTGCACCGGTACAGGTATTGCACCATTTCGCTCAATGATTCATTATATTCATCAACACAACATACCGCATCAAAATATCTACTTGATATTTGGCTGTAGAACATTGCCTGATGCTTTGTACAGACAAGAAATGGAAATGCTTGAAGCAAATGAACCCAACTTCTTTTATCAGCCTACATTTTCACAAATTGCAGATATACCAGATGGCTTTAATAAAGGTTATGTACATGCGGTGTACGAGAAAATTATTAAGGCAAATGATTGTGCACCAGCTAACTTTTACCTATGTGGCTGGAAAGAAATGATAGACGAAGCGAGAGAAAAAATAATACAACTTGGTTACGAGAAAAAAGACATCCACTTTGAATTGTATGGCTAATACAGTGCTTATTGCTTCTTAAAAGTTGCTTTAAAATATAACAATACCGCAGATAAGATGAGAATAATACTATTTGCAATAATTACTGGCAGTAACTTTAAATAAAAGCCATACACTAGCCAAACAATAACGCTAGTAAATACAATCCACAACATGCCCCAACTTAAATCGCCTACACTTTTGGTTTTGTAAGCATGTAACACTTGCGGTATAAAAGTGATGGCACTTAAAAATGCACCAAACAAACCAACGTATTCTATAAAAGGCATGGGATTGATTTTAGTAAGGTTTCACACAAAGAAACAAAGGATACAATGGGCACAAAGGGCGTTTTTATTGTGTTATTTAACTAACATAAACACACTTCGTGTACTCTTTCTTCTTTGTTTCTTTGCGTGAAAATATAAGCTAAGATAAAAGTTGAATAATGATAAGAACGCACATACCGGTAGCTATCGGTAGAGTGACACAACCGAAGCAAAAAAGTACTACAACAGCTGGCAACAAAGAAACAAAATAAACCTTCGTGTACTTTGCCTTCTTTGTTTCTTTGTGTGAAATTATTATTCAATACCAAATTTGCTTAACACTTCGCTACTTACACCTGTGGTAGAGTAACCACCATCGTGGAATAAGTTTTGCATGGTAACCATTTTGGTTAAATCTGAGAACAAAGTGATGCAATAATTAGCACAATCCTCAGCAGTAGCATTACCTAATGGTGCAATAGCGTTTGCATAGTCAAAGAAATCGCCAAAACCTTTAATACCGCTACCTGCTGTGGTTTTTGTAGGCGACTGAGATACGGTATTAATACGCACTTTTTTGTCTACACCATAGTGATAACCAAAGCTACGAGCAATACTTTCTAACATCGCTTTAATATCAGCCATATCTGTATAGAACGGATAAGTACGCTGTGCAGCCATATACGTTAAAGCCACCACGCTACCCCATTCGTTGATAGCATCTAGCTTTTTAGCCACTGCTAGCATTTTATGAAAAGACAAAGCCGATACATCAATACCTTTTTGGAAGAATTCGTAGTTAGATTCAGTATAAGGAATTTTTTTACGAATATTTACACTCATACCAATTGAGTGCAACACAAAATCTATTTTACCACCTAATATTTCTTGAGACTGCGTAAATAAGTTTTCTAAATCTTCTACACTTGTCGCGTCAGCAGGAATAATTTGAGAGCCAGTAGCTTCTGCTAGTTTATTAATTTCACCCATACGCATAGCAATAGGTGCATTAGTTAACACAAAAGTGGCGCCTTCTTCATGTGCTTTTTCAGCAACTTTCCATGCAATAGAGTTTTCGTCTAATGCACCTGAAATGATACCACGTTTACCTTTTAATAAGTTGTATGCCATAGCAATTATTTTGTGATGTTTGATGTACGAAGTACGATTTATGAGGCGGTAAATGTAAAGAAATCATTCTAATGTTATCAATCGTAAAACTTCTTGGCTAATTTCACGTACATAAAAAATTGAATTAGGCAATGCTAACCGATTTTCAACAATTTAAGGACACTATTGAAATGCGATTGTTATTTGCAAAAGTAGATTTTGAATTACAAGAATTTCATTATCAGCCTTACGCGTTCGGTAATGGTTTACTAGTTTATAAATTAAAAGGATTCATTTATAAACTGGAGTTTGATGGAAAAGAAAATCTATTGATTATAAGTAAAAGTAATTTTCATGAAAAATATAACGTATCTAATTTTTCGCCTCTTCTAAAGATCCCATCCCCCTCAGAAAAGTCAATAAGTGAACTAATTTTATTATTCACGAATCCAAATCATTAATTCATCACCATTTCTCTAGCATTTTCCAATGCAGCCGCTGTTGGTTTTTCACCACTAAGCATTTGTGCTATTGCAGTAATGCGTTCATTATTTGATAGTAAGCGAATATTTGTTTTTACGGCTTCGCCTTTAATTTCTTTGTACACAAAATAGTGTGCATTGGCCTTGCCAGCAATTTGTGGTTGGTGCGTGATACAAATAATTTGACGATTAGTAGCCAAATCCTTCATAATAGCACCTACTTGTTTGGCCGCTTCACCACTAATACCTGTATCTATTTCATCAAAAATCATGGTTGGCAAATCCATACTTTTTGCTACTAAGCTTTTAATGCAAAGCATCAATCTGCTTAATTCACCACCGCTTGCTACTTTACGTATCGGCTCAAAACGATTGCTTTTATTAGCATCAAACAATAATTCTATCTCATTTTTGCCATACAAATTCAAAGCCGTGTCTTTTACTTGCACTTTCAATCTTGCATTAGGCATACCAACTTGATGTAGCAAATGGTTGACGTTTTTTTCTAATGTCGCTACCTGCTGTAATCTTTTAGCAGCCAATGTTTCAGCGGTTTTAGTTGCTTGCTGTAATAGTTGCGCTACTGCTTTTTCTTTTTGCAAAATGGCATCATCTATATTTAAAACAGCTTGCAATTTTTCTTGCAATTCGGCTTGAATAGTCAAAATTTCAGCAGTAGATTTTACGCCATGCTTCTTCAATAATTTATAACCGACAGCCAAGCGATCATTAATAAATTCAATGCGCTTTTCATCAAAGTTGATGACGTCATTAATGCGTTCAACCTCATCTGCAATATCTTGTAATTCTATGTGGGCAGATTGTAAGCGTTCAATTACACTTGGCAAATCGTGGTGGTAAGTAGTGTAAGCACTTAGCTGATTGACAAGTTGCTTAAGCGAAACAACAATCGGCTGTTCGCTTTCTTTTAGGTCGAAATATGTTTTGGTTAATGTCGTTTTTATGCCTTCGCTGTTGCTTAGCAAATTCAATTCTGTATCTAAATCTTCTAGTTCATTTTCTTGCAATCTTACTTCTTCTAATTCATCGTATAAAAACTGATGATAGTCTAGTTCTTTATTAAAAGCAGCTTTCTGCGTTTGTAATTCTTGTAAGGTTTTAGTAGCCTGCTGCCATTGCTTGTATTGCGTTTGGTACACTTGCAAAACATCATGATTATTAGCCAAAGCATCAATCACTTCGCGTTGAAAATCTTCATCCCCAAGCTCTAATGTATCAAACTGACGGTGCAAATCAACCAATAGCGATGCCAAAGCTTTTAGTTGTTGTACAGTGGTAGGCGTATCATTTACAAAAGCCCTCGATTTGCCACTTACAGCAATCTCTCTACGCACTACCAACTCTTCCTCTATGTCAAGTTCGTTATCCTTTAAAAAATGTTTAATGGCAGGTTTATCATTTATACTAAAAAAACCTTCAATCACACATTTTTTATCGTTTACTTTTAAGGCGCTCGTATCTGCACGCTCACCTAAAATTAGGCTTAATGCACCCATCAAAATACTTTTACCAGCACCTGTTTCACCTGTAATAATATTAAGCTGATTGGAAAATTGAATATCAATTCCGTCAATTATTGCGTAATTTTGTATATGTAACTTCTTTAACACTGCTTGGAGGGAATTAAATTGATGTTGCCAAAATTAGGCAAAGCCTGTCTGAAAATCATGTACATCATTAAAATCATTTTACTCAGCGGTTTACTATTCGCCAGTACACCTTGCAATACCAGATTTTGCTTTTTGGTCTAACGAGTTTTTATACTCATGGTCTTTCATATCTAAGCATTTTTGGTAGTACGATACAGCAATCGTTTTCTTATT
This sequence comes from Chitinophagales bacterium, assembly GCA_013297585.1. GTDB lineage: Bacteria > Bacteroidota > Bacteroidia > Chitinophagales > Chitinophagaceae > Parasediminibacterium. The sequence goes on along the minus strand of JAAFHG010000050.1, from coordinate 5,213 downwards.
TTGTCGCTCATAAATCTCGGCAATTTGCAGGGCTGCCCTTGCAGCAAAATACTCCTTTCTTGTAGCACCTATTTCTATGGTTTTAAGATAGTACTGTATGGCTTCTGCATCGTTACGCATATCATCGTTTATACGTGCATAACGGTAGGTAAATTGTAATTTTTCCTCTTCTTTTGTAAAACTCGAAAATCCTTTTGTATTTAATAATTGTAGGGCTTCTTTGTTCATACCTCCATCATTAAGTAACCTTGCTTTTAGTAAGGTAATATTTGCCCAAGTGCCTGTTTTAGCCTCTTGTAGTGCCTGCTTATCAGCATCGGTATACAAAGCACCTTTCTTTATAACATTGTTTCTTGCAGCTTCGGCAGCGGTCATATTGCCTTGTAAGTAATAACACCAACTAAGCTTTAAGTAAGTATCTTTTACGTAAAAATTACCTTTAAAATTGGCTAAGTACGTTTCAAAATATTGTGCTGCTTCGTGAAATTCCTGTTTGTACAACTTTATGTAAGCTAGTTCGTAATCCCATGCTGCTATTTGCAAGTATTCGTTAGATTTATTTCTATTTAATATTATGCTTTTTGCATAGTCAATTTGCTTATCGTTAATAGCCAAGTTTGAAGCCATATAAGTCAACGATAAATTATTAACAATATCTAGTTTTTTATTCTTTATCAAGGCAAATACCTCTGCATGTTTGTTTTGTAAATAAAATGCTAGATAACAATATACCAACGTGCCTTCAGCATTCATCAGTTTTGCATAAGGGTCACTGCTGTTTACAAAATTATTAATCAGTTTTAAGCCTTCACTCATAGAACCATTCATGCCTAAAAGCGATACCAAAGCAGCATAACCTTTGGGCACAACAGCGGTAACAGATTGTAAAATCCCCATCACCAAGTCGTTAGGGGCAAAGGTTACAAAGGTTTTTTTGTTCTCCTTTATTAGCTGAAAACTCTTGCGAATATCCCAGCCAGCCCGCCAGTTTTCTACAAACTTTATTTCTATAGCTGCCTTTTGCATGTACACCACACTTAGCGAAAACTTGTAAAAAGGTGATGTTTGCGGGCCAGTTTCTAAAAGTGCAATTCGCTCGGCAATGCGCACTTTAAATTTGGCATATTCATCTGCATCTTCACTTAAAAATAGTGGGAAAAAATCAATGTAATTTTCAAGTAAAGAAGGAATTAAATTCTCAGGATTTTGTTGCTTCGCCTTTTCTAGCAATACCTTGGCATTATTAAATTTTAGCTTAGATATTTCTAAATAAGCCTGCTGACAAGTGCTATTAAACTCGTACACTTTCTCTGCTTTTACAGTGGTAGTAAGCAAAAAAATACAAATAGTAAGTACAATTCCTTTTATCATCGCCTCAAAAATAAAGAAGGGCAGCCATATAGCCGCCCTTCACAAGAAAAATATAAGTTAAGTATTATTTTACATCAACACTGTCGTTCAAATCTGCATCTACTAAAATACGACCACAGTTTTCACACACAATTACTTTTTTGTGCAAGCGAATTTCACTTTGACGCTGAGGAGGAATTGCATTAAAGCAACCACCACAAGCATCACGCTCTACCGGCACCACACCTAAACCGTTACGGTAGTTTTTCCTAATTCTGTCGTAGCTATACAATAAACGGTCATCAACAGATGAACGAGCACCATCAGAAATACTTCTAAAATGCGCTTCTTCTTTTTCTGTGTCAGCAATAATTTTATCTAATTCGCTTTTTTTGTGATTTAAAACACCTTCTTTAACCGCAATTTGTTTTTTAGATGCATCCAACGCCCTTGCCTTATCAGCTAATTCTTCATTAGCATCACGAATGTGTTTTTCAGCAAGCTTATTTTCAAGCTGCATCATTTCTATTTCTTTATTTAAAGCTTCAAACTCACGACTGTTTTTTACATTATCGCTTTGCTTTTCGTACTTCTTTAAAGTAGCTTCACCTTCTTTAATAAAGTTTTTCTTGCCTTCAATAAATTCGGTAATACCGTTAATTTCTTCTTCAATACGCGTTCTACGAGCATGTAAGCCTTGAATTTCATCTTCTAAATCGCTTACTTCCATTGGCAACTCACCCTTCAAAATTTGGATTTCGTCCAACTTGCTGTCAATTTTTTGAAGCTTAATTAAGCCTACTAATTTTTCTTCAACAGAATAATCTTTAACTGAAGCCATAACTTGTATACTGTTTAAATTGTATGATATTTACTTTGGTCACCAACTGCTGTAATCCTTATCTGGCTTATGTTGCGTCGCACACTGGGGCGGTTTGCCCTCTTTTCAACTTCGTTAATCGAGTGTCGATAATCGCTAGAAAATAGATGCACCAAACTTGCGATTCACGACTATTCGATTACCGAATCTTTACACAAAATACCCCACAGGATTAGTAACCACCTCACTTTTAAGGACGGCAAAAGTAGGAAATTTACGCTGTAAAATAGTAATTATTAAATCAGGCGTAAACTGTTCGCTTTCCCAATGGCCAATATCGGCAATAATTAGCTTGTTTTCAGCATCAAAAAATTCGTGGTATTTTATATCACTCGTAATATAAATATCTGCTTTAGCAGCTTTTGCAGCACCAATTAAAAAACTACCAGCGCCACCACACACTGCCACTTTTTGTATGGGTTTACCCAACAGTGCAGTGTGTTTTATCACTTTTAAACCAAATGCATGTTTAATGTGCTGTAAAAAAGTTAACGCATCTATTGGGGCTGCAAGCTCGCCTACCAAGCCACTACCAACCGTTGTAAACGTATTGGCAAGCGGTACTATGTCGTAAGCAACTTCTTCGTAAGGGTGAGCAGCTTGCAAAGCCGCCACCACTTTGCCACTTAAATAACTCGGAAGAATAACTTCTAATTTCATTTCTCTTTCCTCGTACCTTTTACCAATATCACCTACAAAAGGGTTGGTGCCTTCAGCCGCTTTAAATGTACCAATACCTTCTACACCAAAACTACACTCACTGTAATTACCAATATTGCCAGCACCAGCATTAAAAATAGCTTCTCGTACCGCATCTACATAACCATAAGGCACATAGGTAAACAACTTAGCCAAGGCATTGCTTTTAGGCTGTAAAATCTGAGTATTTACCAAGCCTATCTTTTCTGCAATTTTTCCATTTACACCATCTAATACACTGTCTAAATTGGTATGAATGGCATAAATAGCCACATCATTTTTAATTGCAGTAATAATGGTTTGCTCTACATAGTTTTTGCCTGTAATTTTCTTTAATCCACTAAACACAATTGGGTGGTGTGCCACAACAAGGTTACAACCTTTAGCTATTGCCTCTAGTATTACCGCTTCTGTAGCATCAAGCGTACATAAGGCACCGGTACACAACCACGATGCATTACCTGTAATAAGACCACTGTTGTCATAACTTTCTTGATAAGCCGTTGGGGCAACTTGTTCTAGCGTAGCAATAATATTGGCAATAGTCATATAGCAAATGTAACCGCTGATGTTATTGATTTGAATGATTGGCTATGATTTTTACCAAATTACAAAAATCACTTTAATCCTAAAGAGTGTTAAAATAATTGTCCCGCTGATTACACAAATTTTCGTAGATAAAACCTTCAGTTTTAATTGAAATCTGCGTTAAGCAGCGTCATCTGTGGGAAACAAAAATTCTTATTAATTATTAAGTTCTTGGTGTGCGTTGCATTCTTAGTGTACTTTGTGTGAAACTTTATTACGGATGTTTTTAAACCAGAATGGCAAAATAATTAAGGAAACAACTGCGAGTATTTCGCCCAATAACCGCTCTTTTAGATATGGTGACGGATTTTTTGAAACCATGAAAATGATTGACGGCAGAATATTACTAGCAAATTACCATTTTGAGCGCTTGTTTGCTTCTTTGGCTTTGTTACAATTTGATGTACCTAATTTTTTGACAGCCGATTACTTACAAACACAAATAATAGAACTTGCTAAGCGTAATTACCACAATAAATTGGCAAGAATTCGCCTTACTATTTACCGTGGTGATGGTGGCTTGTACGATCCACAAAATATGTTTCCCAACTACCTTATTCAAACTTGGGATTTAAACCCTGCCAATAACTTACTTAACGAGAATGGCTTGGTGCTAGATATTTTCACTGATGCTGTAAAAGCTTGCGACCGTTTTTCGCAGGTAAAAAGCAATAATTATTTAGGCTATGCCATGGCTGCTTTGTGGGCTAAGCAACAGCATGTAAACGATGCAATTTTGCTAAACCCATACCAGCGTATAGCCGATGCTACTATAGCCAATGTGTTTATTGTAAATAATGGTGTGGTGCTTACGCCTAGCCTGCAAGAAGGCTGTGTAAATGGTGTGATGCGCAGGCATTTGCTTACACAATTACAAGCCCATAATATGCCTGTAGAAGAAACCACTATTACGGTAGATGCTTTGCTACAAGCACAAGAATTGTTTTTAACTAATGGCATTTATGGCATTAGATGGGTAAAGCAATTGCAAAACAGTAACTACACCATTGCATTAAGCGGCTTGCTGCATAAGCAATTTGTAAAGTCGTTGCTATAAGTAACAACATAAATATTGCATCTAATTAGTTCTCTCAGAGAATACGCAGAATGTTTGAATTTCTCATGCATTATGTGGTTTCTGTAAGTAGAATTTGTTACAACATAAAATTCAGCAAAACACTTGTAATTAAATAATAATATATTGTCATAAAATAGATTTTTTGAAACTACGATTTTCCGCCTAACACCCTTTTATTTACAGGAAAATATTTTATACTATAATATAAATATTTAAAACCACAAAACCCCTCGCTTACAATTAAATGTCAAGCAACAGACTTTAAGCATTACATAATTTAAATAACTATACTACCAATAATAGCGGCTACTCTTTCGCCATCCATAGCAGCACTTACAATGCCGCCAGCATAGCCTGCGCCTTCGGCACATGGGTATAAATTAGCTATTTGAGGGTGCTGCAATGTAGTAGCATCTCGTGGTATGCGTACTGGTGAAGATGTTCTACTTTCTGTAGCTACCACAATAGCTTCGTTGGTATAATAACCTTTCATTTTTTTGCCAAAAGCTTTAAAGCCTTCTTGCAGGGTTTTGTTTATAAATGGTGGTAATACATCGGCAATACTTACAGAATTAAGGCCAGGTAAATAACTGTTATTAGGCAAAAAAGTTGAGACTG
>JAAFHG010000515.1 GCA_013297585.1 Chitinophagales bacterium | reverse complement strand
TTAAACCACACACAGGCACTAAAACCAGTGTATTATTCTGCCAAAAATGGGATGATACACTTTGCCCTAAAACCGATGACTACAATATCTTTTTTGCTACCCAACAGCTAGAAGGCAAGAATAACAGTGGCGATAAACTGTTTTGGAAAAAGCCTGTTACAAACCTGTCAGGTCTTGAAGACCTGACAGGTTTGGGTGCTACCACCACCGATGAAAAACAAGCCATTTGCGATGAACACGACCACCCTGTTGTGTACCACGATTTATTTGCAACTATTAACGAATACGACGATACCACCGAACAATTAACACCTGATGGCATTGCAGAAGCCTTTATAGAATTTGCTAAAAAAGAGCAGTTAAGTTTTTTCGCCTAAGCCCTTTTAACGAAGCCAAATACAAGGCATTGTTAGAAGGGCTAGAAATAGTTGAAATAAAAAAGAGCGAAATAAATAACGAAACCCGCATTGATGCTGAATACAGTAAAAAGAGTTATTTGGAAATGCTTAATATTATTAAAAGCAAAGAATTCATCAAGATAGAAGATTTTGCAACTGTTACTGATGGTATTCATACTTCTATTCCTTATTCAGAATCAAGTAATATAAATCTAATATCAGCAACATCCCCTCGTGAAAATTATTTTGACCTGTCAAGGCAAGTTTTTATAACAGAGGAAGCACATAAACTCAATCCTAGGACTGCACTAAAAGCAAATGATATAATTATATCTACAGTTGGCACTATAGGCAATTGTGCTGTTGTTGACGATTCAATTTTACCAGCAAATTCTGATAGACATGTAGGTATTGTAAGAATATCTAACGATGTTTCACCTTATTATGTGTCTACATTTTTACTTTCAAAGTTTGGGCGCTTCCAAACACTAAGAGAAAGCACAGGAAATGTTCAATTGAATCTGTTTATTTACAAGATAAGAACACTTATTATTCCTGTTTTAAGCTTAAAATTTCAAACAATAACAGAAGATATAATAACAAAAGCACACAAGAACACTCAAGCTTCCAAAGAAAAATACGAAAAAGCCGAACAATTACTTTTTCAAGAATTAGGTATTAATGAAATGCTATGGCAAACAAAAGGCGTTGCTGTCAATAATAAATCCTTTAAAGAAAGCTTTGCTCAAAGTGGCAGATTAGATGCAGAATATTATCAGCCTAAGTATGATATCATTCAAAATCATTTAAAACAATTCGAGCAAATAAAATTGAAAGACCTTGTTAGTACACCTATTACCAGCGGTTCAACACCAAAAGCAGGCGACAGCCAATATTATACTGATGCATCAGATGGTATTCCATTTATTAGAGCAGTAGATATTGGCAACAATAGAGTTTCCTTAGATGATTTAAACTATGTTAAGCGTAATGTTCATGAAGGAATATTGAAGAAAACACAACTAAAACACAATGATGTATTATTTTCTATTGCTGGCACGGTTGGTCGCTGTGGTATTTTTGACCATAATGTAGAAGCCAACATTAACCAAGCATGTGCAATTCTTCGATTTAATGAAGATATAATTAATCGCCTTTACTTAATTATATTCTTCAATTCAGAAGTAGGGCAGCAAATCATTGAAAAGTATGCAAGGCAAGGCGTACAAACAAATCTTAATATGGATGAAATTGGTAATCTACAAATACCAATACTAGCCATGCCTACTCAACAACAAATTGCTTCACTCATTCAACAAAGTTTTCAATTACGTAAGCAATCAAAGTATCTACTAGACATAGCCAAGCAAGCTGTAGAAATGGCAATAGAAACAGATGAAGCTACTGCAATGGCATTTATACAAGCCAATACAGATTTAGAATAATAATCCAAATACTAAATTTTATATAACTTAACCAATTAGGTAACCAAGCAATGCAAAATACCTCACCCATAAACCAACACAAATAATGTATTGTGGGTAATTTCATTGGTAAGCACTAGAATGGGGTGGATAAAGCCATTACAAACGGCACAAAGCACTTTAAATTGTATAACTAAAATTTGTTATATTTCAAACAAGTACTTTTAGCACCTACTATTTTCAATTAGCCCCCTTACAACTACGCTTGCCACAAGGCAACCAAAAATGGCAGGCATATAACTAATAGTACCAATAACAGACTTTTTAGGAAAGGCTTTTTCTGTTACCACTACCCTAGTTGGATCTATTGGTTCGGGGCTAAATACAACAGTTAAGCCTTCGTAAACACCTACTTCGTGCAGGCGCTTGCGTACATACTTGGCTAGTGTGCATTGGTAGGTTTTAGAAATATCTGTTATTTGCGCCAATGAGGCATCTACCTTGCCACCTGCCCCCAATGAGGTAACGATGGGTATATTTCTATCCTTACAAGCTTTAATAAATTGCACCTTAGCACTCAGCGTATCAATGCAGTCAACGGCATAGTCAAACGCATTGTCATCAAGCAATTTGGTGGTTACTTCATCTTGTAAAAAAATAGGCAATACGGTTAGGTCTAAATCAGGATTAATATCTTTTAAACGCTTGGCCATTACGTCTGCCTTTAGCTTACCAGCTTCTGAGTGCAATGCAGGAATTTGTCGATTACAATTACTTAAATCTACCACATCATTATCTACAATGGTCATCTTACCCACACCACTACGTACAATCATTTCAGCACAAATGCCACCCACACCACCAAGCCCTACAACGAGTACGTTTTTGCCCATTAAAGCAGTTACTTGTTCATCACCCAATAATAATTCTGTTCTACTTAACCAATAAGGCACCATATGTTTAGTTTATAGTTTGAAGTTGCTAGTAAAGCCAAATGTAACAGCATTA
>JAAFHG010000441.1 GCA_013297585.1 Chitinophagales bacterium | reverse complement strand
TAGTTCCAGTATCTGCATAATTAAAATAAGTTGAAAGGCTTGATTGTACATCATCTTGCTTCATTCTAAAGTGTGTATCCATGGCAGGAGTATGTACAATTTTACCTGCATTAAAAATATGATTGGGATCAAAAATATTTTTTACTTGTGTAAACAATTCCATCACTTCCTCCCCCATCACTTCTATAATAAACTCTCCCCTAAGTCTTCCATCGCCATGTTCGCCAGACAAAGAACCATTGTATTTTTTTATTAATGCTGCGGTATCTTTTAATATACTTCTGAACAACAGTACTCCTTCGGCGCTCTTTAAATTGAGCATAGGTTCAATATGCAACTCACCTGCACCAGCATGTGCATAATACGCTGCATGTACATTGTATCGCTTCAACATCAATTGTACCTCTTCAATATAATCTGGCAAGTCTGCTGGAGCAACAGCACAATCTTCAATCAGGTTTACAGGTTGTACATTACCGATGCCGTTTCTTAACAATCCCAAACCAGCTTTGCGAATATCCCATGCTGTAATAGAATCTCCATCAAATAAAATCGGATAAGCATACCCAATTTGTTTGTTTTGTAATGCTGCAATTAATTGGTTGGCCTTATCCGTTAAAGACTCAGTAGTGGTAGCCATAAATTCAACCATTAAAATAGCAGCAGGGTCACCAGCAATAAATTGTCTGTTTCTTGAATAAATAGGATGGTCAATGGTATAATCCAAAATGCATTTATCTACTAACTCGGCTGCCATTGGCGAATACATCAGTGCTACTGTATTTGCCTGTAAAGCTTCTTTAATGCTTGTGCAGTGAATACATACCAAGGCAATATTTTTAGGTGGCAACGGAAGCAATTGCAATTTCACTTCTGTTAGTATTCCAAGCGTTCCTTCTGAACCTGCTAATAAAGAACAAATATTGTATTCACCACCGCTAGATAGATGAGTTTGTGATAAGGCATCTAAGGCGTAACCAGTATTGCGCCTTACAACAGTTTGTTTGGGGAAATTATGTAGAATGGCTTGTTGGTTTGTATCATTGTTTAACAATTGATATAATTGTTGCTTGATGGTATTAAATGTATTGTTATTGGAATCAAATTCTACTGAAGAGGTGGTAGAATTAATAACGACTTTTGACCCATCATATAAAAGCATGGTAGCTTCCAACAAATGATCTCTTACACTACCCCAAACAATACTATGTAATCCACAAGAATTGTTGCCCACCATGCCACCAATCATGGCCCTGTTGGCGGTGGAAGTTTCTGGACCGAACATTAAACCATACGGCTGAAGCATTTTATTTAGATCATCTCTGATAACGCCAGGCTGTGCCCGAACCCAATTTTCATTTGTGTTCACTTCCAGTACTTCATTAAAATACTTTGAAATATCTACTACAATGCCATTGCCTACCACTTGCCCTGCCAATGAAGTACCAGCCGCTCTTGGTATTAAGGTAGTACGGTGTTGTGTGGCAAAATCAATTAATAAAACAATATCCTGCTCGTTTTTGGGCAAGGCAACAGCCAGTGGTTTTTCTTGATACACAGAAGCATCGGTTGCGTAGGCTAATAAATGACTTTGGTGAATGGGAGTTTCATTAAAGTAAAATTCTCCGACCAATTTATTTTGTAGCTGCTCTAAATAATGTATCATGGTGCTATTAAAAATAATACAAATTATAGATAAAAGCACTTGCTGATTTTCGCTTGCTCTTTTTATTTAGCTCTTTTATTACAAATGATCATTGAGCCATTGAAGCATTGTTATGATAATACGCTTGTACTACATTCAAAAATTATGTAGTGATTACAAAACACTTAATGTAATTCTTAGTACAAAATTGTTTTGATTAATGGTTTTACTTTTCAATTGTTTTAATTGTTAAAGCGCCTGATGGGCATTTGTTAACTGTAGCAACTATTTCAGCTGTGGTTGCATTGTGAACATTAATCCAGGGGTGCTGTTGTGGCTTAAATACTGCCGATAAATGTTTTACGCAATTTGCGGCATGTATACATTTAGCCGATTGCCAAACTACGGCAACCTCTCCATTTGAATACTCTTTTACTATATTATTTTTGTCCATAAATGTTGGGTTTATAATACATCTCTAAATTCAACCACTTTATCAAATACGCTTTTTGCAAATGGGCATAATGGAATAATATGTATTCCTTTTTCTCTGGCAAAATCTACTGCTTTGCTCACCATTTGTTTTCCGGCGCCTTTGCCTTTTAGGGCTTCGCTAACATCGGTATGGTCAATAATAATTCGATCTTTTCCTGCCCAAACATAAGTCATTTCTGCAGCCAATGAATTGTTGAGTTCAATATAAAACATCCCTTTTTGTCCATTGTCTTTTTGTAATACTTCCATGAATTTTTTAAAGATTATGTTATTGCTTTTGTAATAAAAAATAGTTTAATATAAAATGAACCTGCTTTTTTATCTACCCATAAAAGTATGTTGAATAAGCTAAATAATTTTACAGCAAGTATTATATTTTTAGCATTTCAATGTACTAATAATAATTGCTATTTTTTGAATTTTAATCCTGTGTTGATAACTAATTCACTGAACACAAATGGCATACAATTGAAAAATTAATGCAGTAACATTTTAAGAATACTTTTCCCTTTTTTGCCAATTTTAAAATTAAACTAGAAAAAAACATAATTTATTAGGATTAAAAGTTTTAATTCCATAATATTGAATTCAAATTGATTATTACACAATGATACAAGTAATTAATAGGGCTTTACATATTTTAGAATTTGTTGCAAGCAATAAAAATGAACCCATACAATTGTATAAAATTGCTGAGCATGCAGGGTTAAGTCAACCAACCACAGCCAATATTGTAAAGACTTTATTAGAAAAAGGTTATTTAGAACAGTTGGGTAGAAAAAAAGGTTATCGCTTAGGCATAGCTGCTTATCAATTAACTGGCAATCCATCCTATCAACAAAACTTAATTAATGCTGCCCGTGAACCGATGGAAGAACTAACAAAGCAGTTAAATGAAACCACTATCTTAGCCATGATTCAAAATAACAAAAGAGTTATTTTACATACAGTTGAATGTAACCAAGTGTTGGTAGTGAAGGCAATTCCTGAAGATGATATTTATAATACTTCTAGTGGTAAACTGATGATGGCATACCTAGATGCAAAAGAATTGGATAAATTGATAAAAGCGATTGGGCTACCTGGCAAAAATGTTTGGGAAGGTGTTGAAAGCAGAGAGACTTTAGATAAGGTGATTAAAAAA
>JAAFHG010000537.1 GCA_013297585.1 Chitinophagales bacterium | reverse complement strand
GTTAATTTCATCTTGCCTCACCTGCTCTTTTTTATACGCTATTATTTGTTCTAAAATCGTCATTAGTGTATTATGGTTTTAAATGCGTTAAGTGCTTTACCACTTTCAATACTTTCTGTTGCGGCGGCAAAACAATCCGTGTAAGTTTGGTTGGTAATGGTTTGTATAGCCAAGGCAGCGTTTGCAAACACAACAGTATTTTGAGCCCAAGTTCCTTTACCTTCTAAAATATTTACAAAAATTTGTGCAGCTTCCGCTGGGCTATTTCCTCCCGTAATGTCTTTTGCATGTACTGAACGGTTGCCAAGTTCAAAGGCAGATACAATTCGTTCGCCGCCGTTATTATAAATTTTACTATCGCTGGTTAAGCTAATTTCATCATACCCATCTAACCCATGCACAATATTAAATTGTGTTTGCTGCTGCTGCAACACATAATTGTACAACCTAGCCATTTCCATATTAAACACACCAAGTAATTGATATTTTGGTTGCGCAGGGTTAACCAATGGGCCAAGCATATTAAACACTGTTCGCATTTTAAGTTGTTTACGCACAGGGGCAACTGCTTTTAATGCAGGATGAAAAAGTGGTGCATGTAAAAACGTAACATTTGCATCGTCTAGTTCTTTTTGCAAAAGCGAATTATCGGTTTTAAAAACATAACCTAGTTGCTGCAAAACATCGCTAGAGCCAGTTACGCTTGTGCTAGCATAGTTGCCATGTTTAGCAACTTTATGCCCTGCACCGGCAACTACAAAACAACTAAGCGTTGATATGTTAAAAGTATTTTTTCCATCGCCGCCGGTTCCAACTATATCTATAACATCTTCATTAAAATGTATAGGTAAAGCCATTTGCAATAATGCTTCTTTAAAACCCAAAAGCTCTTCAATATTAGGTGTACGCATAATATAGGCGCTTACAAAAGCCGCAATCTCCGCATCGGTAATAGCGCCCGAGCCTATTTGCAACATTAGCTCCTTTGCCTCTGTTTTACTAAGCGAAATGTAGTTGAATAATTTTTGTAAGGTTGTACGCATTATTATTTGTTTATCCAGTTGCTTAAAATTGTTTCGCCTTGCGGGGTTAGTACACTTTCTGGGTGAAATTGTACCGACTGTAGATCAAACGTTTTGTGTTGCATAGCCATAACAAAATTATTTTCATCTACGGCCGTAACCTCAAATTCGTCTGAAAGTGTAGCTGCATCAACAATCCAGCTATGGTAGCGGCCAGCCTCAAATTGTTGTGGCAGGTTTTTAAATAGCAGCGATGTGTTTTTTGTTTGAGACATTGTAGTGGCAACACCATGGTATACTTGGCTTAGGTTAATAAGCTTTGCGCATTTTGTGCTCGCCAAAGCTTTTATCATGGGTAAAAGCAAACCAGCCTCGCTAGGTATACCCGGTCCAGGCGATAAGATTATTTTATCATACTTTGATGCATCTTCAATTGAAATTGCGTCGTTTCTGCAAACGTCAGGTTTTACATTGGTTATTTTTTCAACCAAGTGTACCAAATTGTACGTAAACGAATCGTAATTATCAAAAACTAGTATTTTCATATTTTACACGTTAATTGTTTCTGCCATTGCTATGGCTTGTTTTAAGGCACTTAACTTATTGTTTACTTCCTCTAACTCCGTTTGGGGGTTAGATGCCGCAACCACGCCTGCTCCTGCACGGTAAGTAAGTGTATTGTTTTGGCTTAAAAATGTTCTTATCATTATGGCATGGTTAACACTGCCGTTAAAACCTAAGTAACCAATTGCGCCTCCGTAAAAACTGCGGCTATTGGCTTCGTATTTATTAATTAATTGCATGGCTTTATACTTTGGTGCACCGCTTAAAGTACCTGCCGGAAATACCTGTGCCATTGTTTTATAGCCGCTACTATGTTCAGTGAGCTCACCTTGCACCTCACTTACCAAATGTATTACGTGGCTATAATATTTTACTTGTTTGTATTGGTTTACCCTTACGTTATTGCAAATACGGCTTAAGTCATTCCGTGCTAAATCTACCAGCATGGTATGTTCAGCGTTTTCTTTGGCATCGTTTTCCAAGGCAGTAGCCAAAGCCTTGTCAGCCTCATCGTTACCGGTGCGTTTAAATGTACCTGCAATGGGGTGTACAGTAGCCTTGTTGGCTTCAACAATTACTTGGCTTTCGGGGCTGGAGCCAAATAGTTTATAGTTACCATAATCAAAATAAAATAAATATGGACTTGGGTTTATGCTGCGTAAACTGCGGTAAACATTAAAGTCATCGCCAATAAATTGTTGTTGAAAAAACCTGCCCAATACAATCTGAAACACATCTCCTCGTAAGCAACTGGCTATGCCGTTTTTTACTAAGTTTATATATTCCTCATCGGATAAATTACATTTTTCTCCATCCACTTTACTAAAGCTATACAGTGGTAAATTTCTACTACAAATTATATTTTCAATTTGCAGCATGTTACTTTCAATTCCGTCAATTTTATTTTCGCATAAATAAATTTCATCTTTAAAATGATCGAAAACAATTACATATTGGTATAAACGGTAGCGGATTAAAGGTATTACACTATCTGAAGCCTCACTAAAACTAATGTTTTCAAAAAACTGCACCGCCTCGTAGCTGCTGTAGCCAAATAAGCCTTGCGCAATACTAGTAATTT
>JAAFHG010000149.1 GCA_013297585.1 Chitinophagales bacterium | reverse complement strand
TAAGCGGTATTTTATTACAAATAGTGATTGCTGTTTTGGTGTTAAAAGTGCCTGTAGTTACTAATTTCTTTAAGTGGGTTGGTCGTCAAATTGGCCATATTGAAGAGTTTGCAAAAGATGGTGCAGCCTTTGTTTGGGGTGGTGTTTTTGTACAAAGCAATACAGGTGCAACGGTTACCTATCGTTCGCCACAAACTTTCATTTTTGCTTTTAGTGTTACTGCTACCATCATTTTGGTATGTGCTTTAGTAGCTATTTTTTACCACTTTGGTATTATGCAACGCATTGTAGCAGTAATTGCAAAAGCCATGAACTTTATTATGAAAGTAAGTGGTGCTGAAGCTTTAAGTAATGTAGCTAGTGCATTTGTGGGTCAGGTAGAAGCACAAGTAATGATTCGCCCTTATTTAAAAGGTATGACCATGAGCGAATTATTAGCCAGTATGAGTGGTAGTTTGGCTTGTATTGCTGGCGGTATTTTAATTGTGTATGTAAACTTTGGTGCTAAGGCTGAATATTTATTAACGGCTAGTTTAATGGCAGCGCCTGCGGCTTTGGTTATTAGCAAAATTGTATGGCCAGAAACCGAAGAAAGCGAAACAATGGGCAGAGTAAAACTAGAAGTAAAAACGCCTTATAGAAATGTAATTGATGCCATTTCGCATGGTGCAGGTGATGGTTTTAAAATAGCCATGAACGTTATTGCGATGTTGATTGGTTTTATCGCTTTAATCTCTTTAGTAAACTTTTTATTAGGTAAAATTGGTATGTGGATGCACCTAGATATCAAATTATCTTTAGACTGGATTTTTAGTAAACTCTTCTACCCTATTGCTTGGGCTATGGGTGTACCAACTGCCGATGTAAATAATGTTGCGGCTTTATTAGGTCAAAAAATTACCATAAATGAATTTGTGGCATTCTCTAACTTAACGGCTAAAGATCCTGTAACTAACCAATTGGTAATGCAAATGAGCGAAAAAGCAACCATGATTGCCAGCTTTGCTATTTGTGGCTTTGCCAACTTTAGTAGCGTAGGTATGCAAATTGGTGGTATTGGTGAAATTGCCCCAGAACGTCGTGGCGATTTGGCTCGTTTAGGTATGAGAGCCTTGCTTTGCGGTACATTGGCGTCTTATTTATCTGCAACAATTGCGGGTATTTTAATGGGTTAATTTTGTTTCACACAAAGGGCGCAAAGAAGACCAAGTAAACAAAGACTTCCATTAAATTGATTTATAGAACAAAAGAACAAAAATCCCAAGAGATATTTTTTTTCTTGGGATTTTTTATTAATGCCAATCAAAAAAGCCCCCAAATACTTCAACAAACATCTTAGTTATCGTTGTATTCTCTGTGTTCTTTGTGTGAAACCTTACCTTTGTGTGAAACAAATTTGAAGAAGATGCAGACTGTTTTTAATAATGCAGCACAAATTGTAGCGGCAGTAAAAGATGAAGATTTACAACGTATTGGTACAAAAATTTTAAATAAAGAACGCATCAGTTTTGATGACGGTGTGCTATTGTTTCAAAAAGGTTCGCTATCGTATTTAGGTGCTTTGGCCAATTATGTACGTGAACAAAAGCATGGCAATAAAACCTATTTCAACCGTAATTTTCATATTGAGCCAACCAATGTGTGTGTGTTTAGCTGTAAGTTCTGTTCATATTCTCAATTATATGCCCACCGCGAAGAAGGCTGGGAATTAAGTATAGAACAGATGATGCACATAGTAAAAAGCTACGATGGCAAGCCAGTAACCGAGGTTCACATAGTAGGTGGTGTGCATCCTAAATTAAACTTGCCATTTTTTATTGAGTTGTTAAAAGAAATTAAAGCACATAGACCCGAATTGCACATTAAAGGTTTTACGCCAGTAGAACTAGATTATATGTTTCGCAAGGCAAAAGTGAGTACTGAAGAAGGCATGCGACTTGCACACGAGGCAGGATTAGACTCATTGCCAGGTGGTGGTGCTGAAATCTTCCATCCAGAAATACGTACACAAATTTGTGATGATAAAGTAAATGCAGAAGGCTGGTTGAACATTCATAAAACGGCACACCAACTAGGTATGCACAGCAATGCTACCATGTTGTACGGCCATATTGAAGAATACTGGCACCGCATAGACCATATGGATAGATTACGCCAATTACAGGATGAAACAGGTGGCTTTAACACCTTTATCCCTTTAAAATTCCGTAATCAAAACAACGATATGAGCCATGTAGCCGAAAGTACCGTGATTGAAGACATGAAAATGTACGCTGTTGCAAGATTGTACTTGGATAACTTTCCGCATATTAAAGCTTACTGGCCAATGCTTGGTAGAAAAAATGCCCAATTGACCTTAAGTTTTGGTGTAAACGATATAGACGGTACCATAGACGATAGTACCAAAATATACAGCATGGCAGGCAGTGAAGAACAAACGCCTAGCATGAGTACGGCACAGCTTGTAACACTTATAAAACAAGTAAAACGCCAACCTGTAGAACGTGATACTGTGTACAACGAAATAAGAGACTACAGCGATATTGACGTATCGGAAATAGAAGTGAATCCACTGTTGAATTAACTAGAATTCTTTGTTTGGGAGTGGATAATCCTGTCACATACAATAAAATAACAATTAAATTAATTAACCGAAAATGTTCTGTTCATAATTAATTGTATCATCAGCTAATTATGAGCAGAACATTTCTGTATTATCCCAATTTTATGCTTAATGCATATTTATAATTGGTAAAAAGAAGCCGCCCTTTTGAGACAGCTTCTTGAAAATAGGTTAAAGATTAGTTAGTAGTTTAAAATGCATATGGTGATAAACATTGAAGCAGCTTTTTTTAAATTATTTCTAATAACGACACTCATCAATCATACTTACTCATGTTTAGACCCTATTTAAAATGATTAAAGGAATTTGATGCGCAAATTGAAATTAGCCGCAAATGGCACAAAATAATAGGAATTATTCGTCCAGATTAGTACCATTTGTGTCAAAAAAAAGATAATAACAGTTTATAATTCTAATTTCAAAAAGGCTCTTGATTATTATAAATTTTATTTATCACTAATACAGCTTACATCTTAATTCATCAAACGAAATTATTCAAGTTGAAACCGAGGTATTTAAATGCTATTGATTAATCATTTCTCTAATTGTTGCAGTAATTATTTCTGCATTTGGCTTGCTAAAATAATCGCCATCACTACCATATCCTGGTCGGTGATCTGTACCAGTAATGGTTCTTGCAGGCACATCAAGCCACTGATAACCACCTTGTTCTTCCATTACTTTATTGTACATAAATCCAGAAGCACCACCTGGTACGTCCTCATCTATAAATACAATTCGGTTTGTTTTTTTAAGCGATTTTAAAATTATGTGGTGAATATCAAATGGTAATAAAGTCTGCACGTCAATAATTTCACAACTAATGCCCTCATTTTCTAAACGTAAAGATGCTTCTTCAATAATTCTTAAAGTTGAACCATAAGATACCACAGTGATATCATCACCTTCATTAATAATTTCTGGCACGCCAAGTGGCACAGTAATATCTAATAAATTGGACGGCATTTTTTCTTTTAATCGATAGCCATTTAAACATTCAATAACAATAGCAGGATCGTTACTTTTAAGCAATGTATTGTACATACCTACCGCTTGTACCATGTTACGGGGCACACATACATACATACCACGTAACGAGTTAATAATCATTCCCATGGGGCTGCCGCTATGCCAAATACCTTCTAAGCGATGACCTCTTGTACGAATAATTACTGGACAACTTTGCTGGCCAACAGTTCTAAAATGTAAAGTAGCAACATCATCGGTTAAAGGCTGTAAGCCATAAACTAGATAATCTAAATACTGAATTTCTGCTATTGGCCGTAACCCTCTTAAAGCCATGCCAATGGCTTGACCCATTATAGTCAATTCTCTAATGCCTGTATCAAAAATTCTATTCTCGCCATGCTTTGCTTGCAAGCCCGCAAAACCTTGGTTTACATCGCCAATCATACCTACATCTTCACCAAAGGCAAATACAAATGGGTTGTGTGAAAATAGGGTATCGAAATATTTATTTAGTATTTCGTAGCCATTTACCGATGGTGCATCAAAAGCTGTTAAAGGCTTTGTTTCGCCTATACGTAAGGCACTTTTAATACCCTCATTATATAAAAATGTATTGTAAAGCTTTTTATTAATTGCTAAAAGTTGATTGTAATAAGCCTTTAACTCGGGAGTAATAGGGCTATTGGGTACGGCATCCATTGCAAGCACCAATGTTTTCATCACGTCTTTACGTAAGTGCTCTGGATTATTTTGTAAATTGGTAACTAATTGCTGCAAATAATTATACACTTGCATGTCATTTACCGTCATCCCTTTTACCAACTCACTTACTTGCGCTACTTGTACTTTAATTGGTGCAAGATATTTTTCCCAGGCACTGGTTTTACTTTCTCTTACCGAAACTTTAGCCTCATGTGCAATTACATTTAATTCTTCTTCGCTAGCAATACCATTTTCAATTATCCACTCTTTCATCTTTTTAATGCAATCCCACTCTCTCTCCCACTGTAAGCGCTCTGGCGACTTATAACGTTCATGGCTGCCGCTTGTACTATGCCCTTGAGGTTGTGTTACATCTTCTACATGAAACACACATGGCACATGTGTTTCACGTGTTTTGGTTAAACCTTCCTCAAATATTTCGCACAGACCCGCATAATCCCATGCTTTTACTCTGTAAATATTTAAGCCATTGGTACCATCTATTTTTTGAAACCCTTTTAATGCGGTAGAAATAGACCCCTTAGTGGTTTGATGAGATTTTGGTACAGAAATACCATAGCCATCGTCCCAAACAAAAATAGCAAGTGGTACTTGTAATACCCCCGCAGCATTTACAGCCTCCCAAAAATGTCCTTCGCTGGTACTAGCATCGCCAATGGTACAAAAGCAAATCTCATTGCCATTATGGCTTAAATTATCGTAACGATGTAAATGTGGCGAATTTCTAAAGCATTTTGATGCAAATGCCAAGCCTAAGGCACGTGGCATTTGAGATGCAGTAGGTGCCATATCGCTAGTAATATTTTTACGATTGGCTAAGTCTAACCAATTACCATTTTCGTCTACATTTTTTGTAGCAAAATGCGATACCATTTGCCTGCCAGCACTAAATGGATCGTTTTTAATATCTGGATCAGAGTATAACTGAGAGAAAAATTGCTCAACACTTGCAAGGCCACTTGCAAACATGAATGTTTGGTCACGGTAATAGCCCGCTCTAAAATCACCAGCCTTAAAAAACTTAGCCATAGCTACCTGAGCTAGCTCTTTACCATCGCCAAAAATGCCAAATTTAGCTTTGCCGGTAAGCACTTCTCTTCGGCCTAGCAAACTTGCTTCACGACTGATTAAGGCCATTCGATAATCATTCAACACTTCATTTCTAAAGCCATCGTATGATAGCATATCCTCCTTGTAAGCCATGTTTACACTTTGTTCCATACCTCAAAAATAATTTAATCTACACACAAAAAAAGAATGAATTTAGACCAGTGTGGAAAGATAAATATTTTGCTTAAATAAGCCTATTTTAAACGCTTAAAAAATATCAACATGAGGTTTTAAACTTAGAACTTGTTTAAAATGGTTACAATGGTTAATACGTGCTGCTTTTGGGCGGCAACTTTGTTAGATTTTTCGCTGTAGGCGTTAAACTATGGCAATAAACACAGAATACATAATTAGAAGCTGTTTGAAGCTGTTTTTTTATAAATAATTATTCAACAATGTTTAAGCTGAACGTAGTAATAGCGATAACTATAGAAAATGCCACTATTGCTTAGCGCCTACAGCAAAAATCTTTAAATAAATTATATTTAATTATATAATATTAGCTGTTAAAATAATTTTCCCAAAGAGTAATATTTAAAAGCAGATAAATTTTGGTATAATATTGGCTAATGTAGCAACGTTATAAATATCTTTACACGATAAAACACAAATCTCAGTTATGAAAAAAACCTTTGTATTAGCCCTAGCAATTATGGCAATTGGTTTTGCACAAGCGCAAGCAACTTCAACTACAAACACGCCCACAGTTGTTACACCGCCTGCTGTACCTAAAGATGTAAGTAAAACACTAGAATTTACTAACGACGCATATGACTTTGGCAAAATACCTGCCGGCAAACCAACCAAATATGAGTTGCAAATAAAAAATATTAGTAAAGAATCTGTTACACTTAAAAGAGTGGAAGCTGGCTGTGGCTGCACAACACCAGAATATGAGAAAGACAAAACATTTGCACCTGGTGAAACCATTAAAGTTACTCTAGGTTTCAACGGTGGTGCCAATGGTGCTTTTAGTAAATTTGTAACTTTGTACTTTAGCGATGATATGAGCAAGCAAGTAACGTTTAAAGGCGATGCATACCAAGTACCTACAGCACCTGCACCAGCAAATACTGGTACTCAAGTTATGAAACCATAAATTTTTATATAATACATGAAACAATTATTATTTTCATTGGCACTATTTATTGGCGTAAGCGCCAATGCACAATCGAGTGTTAAGTTCACCAAAGCGTTGCACAGCTTTGGTAAAATTGTGCAAAACAAACCAGTAACTTACGAGTTTACATTTACCAATACGGGCTCAAAACCATTGGTAATAGAAACTGCAACTGCAGGCTGTGGCTGTACAACACCAGAATATACCAAACTACCAATAGCAAAAGGTAAAACAGAAAAAATTAAAGTAACATACAACGCTGCCACCCTTGGTACATTTGTAAAGGATGTTACTGTAAAATTTGCGAATGTTGCAGAGCCAACTGTTCTTAAAATAGACGGTGAAGTTATAGCAACAAAAAAATAAGTATATAAAATTCAGTAAAACCGCCTCCTGTATGTGCAGAGAGGCGGTTTTTTATTTAAAATAACAATATTTTAGATGATAATTAGCGGGACGTTAAAATAGCAATAGCAACACCTTTTACCAAAATACATAACAATAAATTGTAATATACAGTGCGCTAAAATACTGTGCAACACCTCCAATAAGCTGTTTGTAAGAAGTAGGTATTTATATTGCTGATTACATATACAAAAGAAATTGCATCTTATGTAATTGTTAAGCAAACTAATAAAAACAATATTTCAAGGTAACACGATTTTTTTAAACAAAATATTCAATTTAAAGAAAACCTACTGTCAAATAAATTTCTCTCTACTACCTTACTTAAACGGGCCTACCAAAAGTCAGGTATCATATCGCTTTAAGAAATTGAACCCACTTTTTTGCAATTACGCTATACCAGTAAGTACAACATAACCTAAGAAAATATTGGCTGTTTGGGTATTTTTTTATTAGTAATACATGGATAACTAAAACGAATGTTATGAGCTAAAACTATTTCTTAAAAAAAGTCTACTATTTTAGTAGAATACTACTATATTCGCATCCTCAAACAAAAAAAGTAATGATTTTTAAGCAAAACCAAACCACTCAATGCAGCTACAACAACTCATTTGCAGCCATGCGTTGCCCATTAGGGGCTATTAATTTTTAACCAAGCAATTTTCTATTTTTTTATCATTTTAGTCTACTAAAATAGAAGACTAACAATTTTTCAGTAACCAAGCAATCAATAATAGATAGTACATGAACATACATTTAGCAAAAACATTTTTTTGGGCTGCTCTTTCTACAACAGTAATAAGCAGCAATTATGCACAGGCTCAAAACACCATTATCGGCAATGTAAAAAGTAAACAAGGTGCAACAATTCCATTAGCAACCGTTACTATAATAGGCACAAACGTTACAGCTGTAGCAGATAGTAACGGTAATTTTCAAATAAAAACGGCTAACCCGTTGCCCATTGTATTAGAAGTAAGTTCGGCAGGGTATTTTAAGCAGCAATACAAAATCAATGCTTTTCAAAGCAGTCCATTTGTAATTGCATTAACAGAAGATAGCCAACTAACAGAAGTATTGGTTACTTCAAGACGTAGACAAGAAGTAGTACAAGATATCCCCATACCAATTACAGTTTTAGGCGGTACTAAAGTAGAAGAAACGGGTGCTTTTAACGTCAATAGATTAAAAGAACTCGTACCATCTGTACAATTGTATACCTCTAACCCAAGAAATACTACTTTAAATATTAGAGGTTTAGGTTCTACCTTCGGCTTAACCAATGATGGTATTGACCCTGGTGTTGGTTTTTATATAGATGGTGTGTACAATGCACGCCCTGCTGTAACCTCATTAGACT
>JAAFHG010000572.1 GCA_013297585.1 Chitinophagales bacterium | reverse complement strand
GGTTTCATCAACAATACTTACACCTATATGGCCAGCAGCCATTACGCTATCATCAACAAATTGCTTTAAAATGCTGTTGTTTGATTGGGCTGTAGCAGCAACAAAAAGCGCTAATAAAGCCAATAATATTCCTAACTTCTTCATGTAACGCAAAATACAGAATTAGTTGATACTAAAGCCTAACACACTTATACCGATTGGATAAACAATACCGTCCAATTTCGGCTGTAGGCTTATTGTACTGTTTGTTTAATGCCATCGGCATTTACTCCCGAATGCTTTCGGGATAAGATTTACACAATATTAGCATATTTTATAAATCACATTGGTATTAGTACAATATACCATAGATATGTTGGGCGGCGGCAACTTGAATAATATTACTTTTATACTATCAAAATATACCCTTAATGGGGTATTGTTGGCTTTGTTGCAATAGTATAAATTTGAGTTCTAAGGTTTGTTTTATAGATTAAATTGGGGGATTTAATCGGTTTCGGCTGCAGGGTACTCAAACTTTGCAGCCGATTTTTATATTATACCGATTGGAATTAGTTCCTTTCTTGCACACGTAACCAGCGCTCGGGCAAAACATTATTACTTGCACTTACATAATCGTTGTAACTACAGGCTACAAAATCCTCATTAGGCATTTGCATCCACCAGCGGCTAGTGCGTTTACTTTGTATAAACTTTATTTGATAATCGTTTAATACCGTAGTGTATTCATTAAATTTCTCTGCTTCTGTAAAACTAGCTTCCATTTTTGATTTGTACTTGCCATCAATAAAATACCAAATCATTTGAGCCACTTGTGCAGCAGATGTTTCGTTTTGATCATCATTAGCATCTAAGCCATAAAAACCGATACTGTTTATCTTATCACTCATGCCTGCAAAATTTGTCAAAGTACAGGCTTCAATACCAGTAAATCCGTTAGGGTATTTTGTATTAACAGGAGCGTCGCTATGCTTTATTGCAGCTATATCAAAACTTACCATATTGCTATTTCTCAATACGGGCTCCATTTCGTAAATATCTTGTAATACATTGCCTAGCCTATAAAAATCAAAGCGCAGCTTATCAAGCGTTTGTAACATGCCAGGGTGTGTGTAGTAACTTTGAAAA
Source organism: Chitinophagales bacterium (assembly GCA_013297585.1). GTDB lineage: Bacteria > Bacteroidota > Bacteroidia > Chitinophagales > Chitinophagaceae > Parasediminibacterium. The sequence continues at coordinate 1,347 of JAAFHG010000572.1, read as the reverse complement.
CCAATGTGATTATAGTGTTTTAATAAATTTGGTTCGCCCGTAAACACTTGCATTAAAAATTGCTCGGCTGGTATTTTACTTTGTGTACTAATATTTATCTCTGCATCAATACAACTCATTTCTAGCGATTGATTGGTGCTTTTATACGCCATATATTGCGCCAAGCTTACATCATGGCTTCCGCCAATTAGCACCACTGTTTTATTGCGAATAAACAATTCTTCAACAACCGTTTTTATAGCAGCATAACTATCTTGTAAACTGGCACCCTGTTGTACATTACCAATATCAGCTAATACAACATCGGTATGCCAAAACATTAAATTATACAGTTGCTTCCTAATTACATCCGCCGCATTATTTTGTTTAGGTATTTTTCCGTTTCCTCTATTTTCATTTACGCCTATAAAAACTATATCGGCGTTATTAATATCAAACAGTGGATCTTCCGTTGTTAAAATTTGCTTTCCAAGTTGCCCTTCGGCGTAGCCTTCATCGTCATTGCTTAATATTTCTTGCGAAATGGGAGAAAGATAATCAAAAAAATCTGTCATGTAAATAATTAAATAATTTCAAATGTAATACTTATTGCCATTAAAATAAGGCTTGCGTTTTTAAAAAACTATTACTTTATTACATGTTAAAGCAGCGCCATAAAACAACCAGTTAAAAATTTCTTTTTGGTAGTGTTTTAAAAAACTGGTTTGCTAGCTGGTTATTGGCAAATACAATAGAATACGCTGTTAAAAAAATAATTTTAACATCAGTAACAAAGCTTTGGTTTTGTTGGTACCAAAGCTCTAGTGCGCCTTTATATTCAAATATTTTTGCATAAATGGCATTTTTATCATCCGCTTCGCTAACCATCTTTTCTTCATCTCTAAATATTACGGAACCTATACCTGTAATGCCCGGGCGTACCTTGTAAATATTTTGTTGCACATTTTCATTGTACAACTTAAAACTTACATTCATTAATGGCCTTGGACCAACTACGCTCATATGCCCAAAAATTACGTTAAGCAACTGCGGCAGTTCATTAATTTTAGTTTTGCGCAAAAAACCACCCAGTGGTAATAAACGTGGATCGTTACGCACGGTTATTGCACCAGTGCCCATATTGGGGCTATTTTTAAGCATTGTAGCAAACTTGTAAATGCTAAACAATTTATTTTTAAAACCAATTCTATCTTGCAAATAAAAAACATAATGCTCGCCTGTTAGCAGTAGCGCTATGCTAATTGGTATTAGTAACGGCGACAATATTATGCACGCAATACTTGCACTAAGTATATCAAAAAAACGTTTTACAACAGGGTACATTACTTAATTTTAGAATACTGATTT
>JAAFHG010000644.1 GCA_013297585.1 Chitinophagales bacterium | reverse complement strand
AAAATTAATAAGAAAAAGAAATTAATCTATTAAAATCAATTAGTTAAATAAATACTTTAAAAGTTGGCACAGCCGTTGCTAATATTCATCCAAGCACTGGTAACAATAACTACCGGTGTGTGATTCACGGTAGTTATACTTAAACTAATTTTTTAAAGGAAATAAAATGATGATGAAACAAGTACAAAAAGGTTTTACCTTAATCGAGTTGATGATTGTTGTTGCAATTATCGGTATTTTGGCTGCAATCGCAATTCCATCATACCAAAACTACACTATCCGTTCTGCTAACCGTGCATGCTTAATCCAAACAAAAGCATTTGCTAATGAATACATTGTTGCTGCAGCTGACAATAGTACTTTACCTACGGGAGCTGTAGGCGCATGTAACGCAGCGCCAACAATTGTTGGTACGCCAGCCACTAGTATTACAGCGGTTCCAAGATCACCAGGTACTGGCACTGTAACATGCGTTATTGCAACAGGTGTTTGTTCACATGCTTAATTTAGCCTAATCCCTAATTGGTTGAACAATTTATTTTGCTATCAATTTGGGGTTGATTTAAAAATAAAAAGCTCTTTTACGAAAGAGTTTTTTTGACAACTAATCTTAGTTGTTAATAAAATAAAAGGCTATTATTTTATCAATTTAGATGTAGTAACTTTGGAAAGGTAGTTGAAATGAGCTTGACACAAGAAGGCTTTACATTAATCGAGCTAATGATTGTTGTGGCAATTATCGGTATTTTGGCTGCAGTTGCAATTCCGTCTTATCAAAACTACAGTATCAAATCTGCAAATCGTGCCTGCATGCTTGAAACAAAAGCCTATACAAACTCTGTAATAAATGCACTTAACAATGACCAAGCCTCACCAGCTCCAGTATATGGCGCATGCGATAGCACTTCGACCGACGCTAGCGGGATGACGCTTAACACATTAGGAAACATTATTGGCAACCCGCGATTACCTGGCAACAAGGTGACAACTTGCCCAGCAGCCAGCAGCGCCTCTTGCACGCTAGCACCGTAATAAAACAAAAGTGAGTTGATAAACTTATTTATTTAGGTCCGTAAAAGCCATTTGTCTCTTAGCACCGACCAAGACATGCTCAGTAGACCCCATTGATATTGGTTTGCAGGCTACCCGCTTTAACACTCAAATATTTAATAATGATAAAATATGTTATTGCTTGATCTAGTTGCTAGATCTAGTCCCTCCAGCCAACACCACTGCATTTAGTCCAAACTGTGCGAGTATAAATGCAGCAGCACTGCTGCGGCGGCCTGTTTGGCAATATACAATGTATTGTTTAGTTTTATCTAGCTGGTTAACAAAACCGCGCAGTTCATGCAGTGGCGCGTTGATAGCGCCTTCAATATGTTGGTAGGCATATTCTGATTGGAACCGCACATCTAACCATTGCGCAGTTCCGCTGGCGACTTTGGCCTCGGCATCTTGCATATTGATGGTGTTAATAATTGGTGCTTTTAATAGCTCGACAAAATCTTGTTTTTTAAGCCGCAGTAATTGGCCAGCCGTTTTCATGGTCACGGTTGCATTACGTTTGTTTTCTGAAGCCAACGCTTCTTCACCAAAACCTGCCCCTTTAAAAATCTCCGCCAACATAACAGAGCCTTGGCTTGGGTCTTTTACGCGGCTAACAATAGCGCTGCCTTCTTGAATTAAATAGTAATAATCGCCCTCTTGCCCTTGCGTAATTATGGTTTGGCCTGCTTCAACCTCAAGCGGCTGCATGCGCGCAAACATGGCTTCAATATTGGCTGGTGGCAGTTTATCGAACACGCCATTTTGCACTTTGAATGCATTAAAACTGGCAGCATCTAGCTTAAAGTCTTGTTTTACTACTTTGGTTTGCTGCAATTGCGCTGGCGGATAACCCGATAGTTGATCCCAAGTGAGCATAATATCGAGTAAATCTAAATCGATGCGCACAATATCTAGCGGTGTAAGCGCAATTGTATCTTTAATTCTTAAACGCCCTGCGTCGACTGGGTGCTTGGCAGCATCGGTACCAGCGCGCAAAATGACTTTATTACCGTTTTCGTAACGGATGCCTAAGTCGCCATTCACCACATATAATGCTTGCATGCCATTGTGTTGCATGCGCGTTGGGTCTAAGTTTTTACTCACTGGCTCTAAATAACATACCGCAGCTAGTTCTTCTAAGCGATTAGCCGAAAGTCTTGCCACTGGTTCAAATC
>JAAFHG010000496.1:1510-2926 GCA_013297585.1 Chitinophagales bacterium | reverse complement strand
ATGCCATTTCAAAATCTTATCCGGGATTTTATTTTGGCCGGTACGATATAAAGTTTAACACTTGGGATGAATTATGCCGTGGAGAAAATTTTACAATAATTGAACTAAATGGTGCAGGTAGTGAACCAACTCACATTTACGATCCTACCACTTCCATAATCAAGGCATGGAAAATCATTTTATATCATTGGAAAATGAGCTATACAATTGCACAAATAAATGTAAAAAAAGGAGCGTCAGTGTTTTCTATTAAAGATGGTTTAAGGTTAATAAAGCAACAAAATGCCTTAAACAAGCGTATCCAGCAGGCATTTTATAAATAATTTAGCACTTTTTTAAAAGAGCAGTATGTTTTAATTAAGGCTAGGATAAGAAAGTACTAGAACAATACTAAAAGCAATATTATTTTTACACTTTGGCCGTCAATAGAATCATCTATAAATTTTTAGCAACAGCTATAACTTAATGGATTGCTACTAGTGACAATAAATAGCTTAAATCGACTTACCAGCAATCTTTATTGCTGGTTTTTTATTAGCTAAAATGTTAAAATTTTGGCAATATTTTATAACTACAAGATAAAATAATGTCAATAAAATAATTCACCAATAATTAATTTTGTTTTCTTATTTAATCGTTAATTGCTACAATTGCAAACGATTGAGTTATTTTTTCAAACGATTTCTAAAACCAAAACACTTCAAACATGCTTGCAAAACTTGCTATCCCCAAAAGCGCCATGCTTTTACTGCTCCTGTTTTTTACAGGTTCCCTATTTGCTCAAAAAAGTATCTCGGGTAAAATAACCGATGCAGATGCTAAGCCTTTAACTGGCGCAACCGTAAAAGGAAAAGATGCAAAAGAAGTAACCGTAACTGGCGATGATGGAACTTTTAAATTAAACATGAAATTTCATCAGTTGGGTTTGAAACCAAAACAGTAACAATTGGTAATAAAACCAGTTTTGATATTGTTTTAACCAAACAAGTTAATAGCTTAAATGAAGTTGTAGTAGTAGGTTACTCAAGCCAAAGAAAAAAAGATATTACTGGGGCTGTTACTGTAGTTAATGTTGCAGATTTAAAATCTCAACCTGCATCAGACGCAGCTTCTCAATTACAAGGTAGAGCTTCTGGGGTTACCATTACTCAAAATGGTGTGCCTGGTGCTGGTGCACAAGTAAGAATTAGGGGTTTAGGTTCTTTCAACAACAATAACCCATTATTTGTGGTAGATGGTGTACAAACTGAAAGTATTGCGGCCATCAATCCAAATGATATTGAAAGTATGCAAGTGTTAAAAGATGCTGCATCGGCTTCTATTTATGGTGTTAGAGCATCAAACGGTGTGGTTATCGTTACTACTAAAAAAGGCAAGAAAAAAGGATTAACTGTAGCATACGATATGTTTTATGGT
>JAAFHG010000496.1:0-1500 GCA_013297585.1 Chitinophagales bacterium | reverse complement strand
GGAAAAGGTCCTGAAAATTTAAATGCACAAGAGCAAGCAGAATTATTGTTTTTAGCAAGAAAAAACAGCGGCGCTGTTACTACTGGTTCAGTTTTCGGAAATGGTAGCTCACCAGTTTTACCAGATTATATTTATTATACAGGAGCACCAAACAATGGTACACCTATTAATGCTGGAAATCCTGGTGTAAACCCATCTTTATATAGTTTAGACTATGCTAGATTGGGAGATCCTGGTTACAGCCCATACATTATTGTGCCAACAAGTAAAAGTGGTACCAATTGGTATAAAGAATCTACTCGTAATGCACCTATCCAAAACCACAATTTAACTTTAAGTGGTACTGGTGAAAATAGCCGTTTCATGTTTAGTGCAAACTATTTCAACCAACAAGCTATTACTAAGTTTCAGTTCTTTAAGAGATATACAGCAAGGTTGAACAGTGAATTTAATGTGTTTAAAAATGTGCGTATTGGAGAAAATGTTCAATTATTAGCAGCTGAATCAAATGTACCGGGTGACAACAATACAGAAGGTAGCGTTATTGCTAATACAAGCCGTATCACTTCTATCATTCCTGTTTATACAACAAATGGTGATTTTGCAGGTACTGCAGGTGGTAGTGGTTTTGGTACTTGGGGTAATGGTAAAAATCCTGTTGCTCAATTATCTAGAACACAAAATAACCGCAGTAACAATACAAATATTTTTGGTAACTTATATGCAGAAGTAGATTTTGCAAAGCATTTTACTGTAAGAACTAGCTTTGGCGGAACAATTAATACCAATAACTCTTTTGGATATCCTTTTATAGAATATGAGCACACTGAAAATAATGCCAATACTACCTATGGTGAAAGTTTTTCAAGGGGTAATAGGTGGATCTGGACGAACCAAATTAATTATAAAAATACCATTGGAAAACATAAAATTGGTGTGTTAGCCGGTACCGAAGCACAAAGGTCTGCTGGTCGCCAAGTAGTTGGTGCAGGTACTACTTTGTATGCTTATAACTACATACCTTTTATTAATTTAAACAATGCAACAGTACAAAACCTAGGTGGTAGTGTTGTTTATACACCAGTTAGTACAATATCTTATTTTGCAAGGGCTGATTATGCATTTAATGACAAATACATAGTTTCTGCAACAATCCGTAGAGATGGATCTTCTAAATTTTTAGGTGACGATAAGTATGGTAATTTCCCAGCATTCTCTTTAGGTTGGGTAGCAAGTGAGGAAGACTTTTTGAAATCTGCTAGTTGGATCAACTTCTTGAAAATTAGAGGAAGCTGGGGTAAATTAGGTAATGAAGCTGCAGCTAGTGGATCTAATGCGTTCACCAATTTTAGCAGTAATCGTCAAAGTTCTTGGTACGATATGACTGGAACTCAAACTTCACCACAAGAAGGTTTCTACCTATCATTTACAGGTAATCCTTTTGGTGTTTGGGAAAAGAGTGTTTCAACTAACATAGGCTTTGACGCAACGATATTTAAA
>JAAFHG010000587.1 GCA_013297585.1 Chitinophagales bacterium | reverse complement strand
CCTACACCACTTTTCTTAACCAATAGTTGTACAAAATCATCGTTAAGCACCAAGGTAGATATATGAAAACGCTGTCTTACAAAATCTAGCCAATGTTGCAGTTTTTTATACGCAATGGCTCTATTATCTTTTTGTTGAAAATACACACTAGCAATGGTTTTAACAAAATCTAGTGTGGCATTTTGTAGCGGTGTAATAATGGGTATAATGCGTTGCTTACGTTTAATATTGAACAATACATACATCAATATGGCAATGATAGCAAGCCTTAATGCCCAACGTAGATATTCATTTTCTAAAAATACACGTAATGGTGTAGCAGCCCCTGCACTACCAAGTTTGTAATATTCGTCCCAGATTACCGTGGTTACTGTTGCTGGCACAAAACTTAAGGCAGTAGCTGTATAGTTGGCGTTACCGTCTTTTGCAATAAAATAATTGCTAAACACCAATGGTGTTGCATGTACAAAAAAAGCACCTTCACCACAATTTACTCGTATAAAATTGGCTTTACCTTTATCGTTTGTACCCAATACTACAGTGCTATCTGGGCGCTTAATGCTATCAAAATAATTATTAACAATGGCTTTACTTGACGTATAATTTTTTGGCGCTTTTACCGACGGACTCACAAAGTTGATGGCACTAGAATCTTTGATGTTAAACGTGTAAAAATCAGTTACTGAAATGCCTAAAGTGTCTCTTAATTTCTTACTTAATTCATTGGCAGAAATAAATAAATAGTTGCCATCTTCTACAAACTCGCAAGCCGCAGCTACATCTAAAGTATCTGTACGAAGTTCTGGTGAAATAGCAAAATAGGCGGTATTTTCAAATGTTTCTTCATACAGCTTTGTGTAAAAAGGTTCTCTACTAATGCTAACGGTTGCCTTAGGAAATACTTGCTGCAATTGATGATACACGATGTAAGCACCAAAAGGATTTTTATCTTTTTGGCTAAGCGTAACTGTCCAATCTAATGGCTTGGGTTTGTATATCTGTGCTAGTACGTACAATACCAACAATAACACAGACACTACTAAGGAAAATTTATAGCTTTTCACGACTGTATTTGTTGTTGAAATTGAGTAAATGATTGTTGTGCATCTGTAAACTGATCGTAACTGATAGTTGTTTCGCCATACCAAACTCTATCAAAATAATTGGTAAGTTGCATAAACGCACTTTGCTGTTTATTACCCGCTAACTCTTGCACATAAGTTGCATTCGTTTTATTAATACGCCAATCTATCAGCCCTTTATCGGTGAGTTGTTTTAGGGTTTGTAAATACAATAACCTCACTGCCAAACGATAATTATTACTAGCAATGGCTTTATCAATAGCGGCTTTAAAATCTAGCTCGTGAATATTTTCTTCATCTACATTATAAGCTAGTGCAGTATCGCCATTTTTACCAAAAAAGCCCGACTTACTTGCCCCTATAAACTTGTAAATAAAAAAAGCAAGTACCAATAAAGCGATAGCTGGTAGCCCCCAAGTGAAAAATCGCTGGCCACTTTTGGTAGATAAAAGTGCACCTATAAACTTCCAAAACTTGCGCCACATTCTATCCCACCAAGTTTCCGTTTGCATTGGCAACTCTTCGTACACAAACGCTTGGTCTTTTTTATAGCTTGATTCGTTGAATGGCCTTACAGTAACGTTACTAGAATCGTACACCAACGGCTTTTTATTAGCCAATATAACTTGCCCAAAAGCCATCATGAAAAACAATAAACAAAAATATTTCAGCACTTAGTAATGTTATAATTAGTTAATATTCCTCTTCAACTGCAGGCGCTTCGCTGTTACCCAAATTATCAATACGCTGTAGTAAACCGCTACCGTCTAAATGTTCTACCAAATTAAAGTAATTAAGCGCTACTGACACTGCAAAAATGATATAAAAAACATGTGTAAAAATATTAAGTGTACCAGTAAAAATAGCCGTTACTGCACCAATATCTTTAGTAGTAAAATAAGATATTATACCAGCTAATACACTTACAATCGCACCAATAATACCAGATGAAATACTGTAAATAAGATACGTAACAAAATAGATACCTAGCGATTCCCAATAATTATCTCTAATCAAATTAAAACATCTGCTAAAACCTTCGGTAAATGAGACCTCTTCTACCACATAAATAAGGGTGAATGGTGCAAAAACTACTGCGAAATAAAAGAAAGGTACAATGCAAAACAGAAAGCTAATACAGGTAATAACGGTATAAGCTATAGTATAGAAAAATATTGGCACTACAAAGCGCAGTGACTCTTTCCAAACTTCTTCAATGGTAGGTGATACCTTTCCCTTTTGTGCATACAATTTAAAGTACACAGCCACTACTATATGCATTAAAACATAGCTTAAAACACCTAGAAAAATTAGTAAAAAATAGTTCAAATTAAAAACATCG
>JAAFHG010000375.1 GCA_013297585.1 Chitinophagales bacterium | reverse complement strand
AGAAATGGTGCCAATTAATGAATACATGAGTGCATTGGTAGAACACTCTCTAAGCATTTACATAAAAGCAGCTAATGGTGAAAGCATAGAAGAGGAAGACGACATTGACAAAGAGATTGCGCTGTTTAAAATGTCGAATGCTTCTATAATCGCTGAGAATGAATCCGTTTTAGACGTTTCAAAGGTGGATTTGAATACATTAATTACTGTCCACATAAATCCTTTTCTTAGAAAAATTAATGACAGGTTGTTTCAACTTTTTGAACTATTTAACGATAGTAAAATAACAATTGTAATTCATAGTGGTAATGTTGAGAAAACATTTACTGATTTTAATGATTATTTTGCATATATCAATTCACTAGCTGCAAATGAGTTTAATTATATTGAATCCATTGATTTTCTATCAATATTAAATAATTTAAAATCGGCATATTTAAACTCGGTTAATTCTGAGATTGACTTGCGAATAAACTTTGTCACACAGGCAATCTGTATATCTTATTCTCCTGTTGATTTGCTGATAATTAGGTATGGCGACAACTCGCTGAATATTCAGTTAAAAGAATTATCGGACAGATTATTTAAAACCTTATTGGACAAATTAAAAGTAGACATGAATGGCTAAAAAATTCACTTCAAATACCAATGGTTTTGTGTTTAGCACAGACCCTAATTTTAAGCTAGAAGATGATGAACCAATGCAGGAAACCTTGCCTGCTGCACAACAAAAACTAAGAATTCGCCTCGAAACCAAACATAGAGGCGGTAAAGCTGTTACTTTAGTTACAGGGTTTATTGGTACCGATGCCGACCTTGAAGATTTGGGTAAAAAACTCAAAAATTTTTGTGGTACAGGTGGTTCTGCAAAAGATGCTGAAATTATTATTCAAGGTGACCAAAGAGACAAAGTGCTGCAATGGCTACTAAAGAATGATTACAAACAAACCAAGAAAGTATAAATGACTTTACTAAACGCTACATCTGCTACTTATACATTTTACGTACTGTTATTTGCGGCATTTGTAGTGGCTTTGTTGTACGGTTGTAAAATGCTGTATCAATCGCTGCAAAGCAAAGACGAAGCCGCTGTGCGCAGGGCAAAATTTATATTGATGTTTGCAATTATTGCCATTACGTGCATCGCTATTGTAAGCTTTGCTATTACTGGAAAACTACCCGTGAACTAATAGTTAATCACAGCGAATCATTTCAATCATCTACATTAACGGTTAATCAACCAACTTACTTTTAATAATAGCTATAAATGCAGGCTTATAACTTTCGCCTAACAATATTTCAGCAGTCACATTTTTAAGTGCAATCAGGTTGCCTTCAATACCTGTAATTTTTGTAATTGGGATAATGAAAGATTTATGCACCCGCATAAACTGCTTTTGTGGCAAGCGTTCTTCAAGGTCTTTCATATTGGTATACACCAGTATTTTTTGCCCATTGCGATAAATGGCTACATAGTTTTTCATGCCTTCTATATAGTCTATATCTGCTAGATTTATCTTCAGCATTTTACCTTTCGACTCTGTTTTTACAAACAAATAATCGTCTTCAATATCTGGTAATTCTTGCTCTTCTTTTGGTGGATGAATAATTTTTAATGCCTTTTGCGTAGCCACTAGAAAGCGTGGCATACTGATAGGTTTTAGCAAGTAATCTATCACTTCTAAATTAAACCCTTCTACAGCAAATTCAGTATAGGCAGTAGTAAGAATTACCTTGCTTTTATTGCCAATGGCTTTTATGAAATCAATACCAGAAATCTCGGGCATTTGTATATCTAAAAATACCAAGTCTATTTGCTTAGAACCTACTATTTGCAAGCCTTCTATTGGGTTTAAAGTCGTATCTACTAGCTCTAAAAAAGGTGTTTGCTTAATGTAATGCACCAAGATGTCTATAGCGTGTTGCTCATCATCTACTACTAAACATTTTATCATAACTTATTGATGATTAATTCGGTGGTATAAAAGTCTGCTTCGTCTATAATATTGATGGCATATCTATTGCGGTACACCATATCAAGGCGCTTTTTGGTATTATCTAAACCTATACCTGTTGATAGCTCTTTAGGGCCAGTTTTCTTTTTGTTTTTGCATACAAAAGTTAGCACATCATCTACCACTGTTAGCTTAATATCTATGGGATAATCTGGTTTTTTTAAATCGCCATGCTTAAAGGCATTTTCTACAATGGTAATTAATACAAATGGTATCATCATTACTTCGCCTACAATACCATGCACTTCAAAATTCACATTGAGGTTATTGCTAAAGCGCATTTGGTTTATTTTAATTACGTTGCGTAAATGCTCAATCTCATCCTTTAATAGCACCTTACCATCAATAGCATTGTCTTTACTTAATGCATAGCGCATTATCTGTGATAGCGTTAAAATACCTTCAGACAACTCTTCAGAATATGGTAGCGATTTTGCGTAAAAAAAGTTGAGCGTGTTATGTAAAAAGTGCGGATTGATTTGTGCTTTTAAGAAATTGTAATTGGCTTGCAGATTTTGAATTTCAAGTATTTTCTGCATTTTCTTATCGTCTCGTAAGCTGTTTAAATAAGCAATTAACAAGCTAATGCCTAATAAAAAAACGGTGACCAATGTTGTTGAAAATATAATTAACCCTAAACTAACGGGTGTTTTTTGTGGCTTAATAGAAGGGAATAACTTGTGCGATGCGTAGTAATATACCGAGCAACAAAACAACACTAAAAGGCAATAGCCTATGTAATACAGTGCATTTTTTTTAAGCACTATTAGCCTATGAAAATAATTGAGTGTGTAGTAAAAAAATACCACGTTAAAGGCCAAGCTTAAAAACTGTTGTACAATGCCTTTTACACTAAATAGATCGTCTAGTGTGTATGGCTGATCTGGTACTTTAAAAAAAACAATTACAAAAACCCCGAAAGAACTTAAAACAATATTTACCAAAGTGGTCCAAAATACTACTCGCCAAAAGGGGTAACGTTTCTTTTTTAAATGCATATTGTTATAAAATTATGCTGTTGCCATTAATAAAAACATCATGTTGTCGCTACTATTTTCTGTGGCAATTGGCCAAAATAAATACCAGAGAATAGCGTGCAAAATAACGGCAGTATCACCATTTGCCTCAGTAATATGTGTTACTACTTTTCTATCAGCAGTTTTTAAACCATAAGCTAATACATCTTTACCATCTTGCTGCAATACCCATTCTGCTAAGGGGTTGTTTCTAATTTTTAATTGATAGTTAGCAGCACCCCATTGCACATTAAAACTACTTGAATACCATTTTTCTGGCACTATGGTAATAATGGTATTGTTTGATGCATTGGTAACAGCCATATGATTTTTCCAAAAGCTAGTTTGCAGAATGGTAAAGGCTTCACCATTAATGATTATTACAGCTTTTCTATCATTGCTTTTGTAGTCAATAAATAAACTAGCAAGTTCTACGTCATCTTGCTTAAAAAGGTATTGACCTTCACCAGATTTTATCCATTGCTTTAAAGGTATCATGTCATTGTTCTTTATATCCTAAACCAGACAGGTTTAAATTTATACATTAAAATAAGCTTCTAACTCATGTAGCGTGTCTTCGCTTGTTTGCATATCGTTAATAATTCTGCCTTTTTCCATCACCAAAATACGCTTACATACATCGGTAATATGGTTAAGGTCGTGGCTACTTATTAATATGGTCATGCGTCTCTTTTCGTGCAGTTCACGTAGCATTTGTATTAGTCTACTTTGCGATGATGGATCTAAGTTGGCAAATGGCTCATCTAATATTAGCAACTCAGGATTTTGTAACATACAAGCTGCAATACCTACTTTAAATTGGT
>JAAFHG010000674.1 GCA_013297585.1 Chitinophagales bacterium | reverse complement strand
TGTACCAAAAGCCACTTATGTAAAGCTTGTAAATGCCCCCGCACAATCAAGATTTGTACGTAGACATATTAGCGAAAGCTTTGTGTACAGAAGCGTAAATAAAATAGTGAGTGAGTAAACATTTCACACAAAACCTGCAAAGAATACTAAGCTACAACGTGTTTATTATTATAAAACACATAGTGTTCTTTGCGGGTTTTGTGTTCTTTGTGGTTAAAAGACTACCTTATACCAAAGCCTATCCATCTTATTATTGCCCTTGTAATAGGTCTTTTGCGCCCTTTGTCTCCGTTGTAGCTTTGTGTGAAATTTTCTACCCTTTCTCTTTCCGCATTTCCTCTATCATTGCTATTAGCTTGTCAAGCTTTTCTACTTCTAGTTTGTTTAGTTATTTGGCCAAGGCTTCTATTTCTTGTTTGGCTTCTACGTTGGTTTGGTAGTCGGCTAGTGCTTGCGTTCTATCTCTATCGCTTTGTCTATTTTGCGACATCATAATAATGGGTGCAGCGTAGGCGGCTTGTGTGCTAAACAATAGGTTGAGCAGAATAAATGGGTAAGGATCCCAATGATTGATTACTCCTAAAATATTTAGCGCCATCCATACCACACCAATATGGTTTGAATAATAATAAACCGCCACGAGCCCATACCACTAGCTACCGAATCTGCCAAACGATTACCAAAACTGAGTTTTTCTAAATGCGCATCGTGCCAAGTTTTGGCGGCTTTGTGTCGCTTTGCCATAATTAATTGCCATACCTTTTATGGTACTACACTAACGGTATTGGTAAATGCATCAACACTTGCAAATACAAAAAGTATGCATTAGGCAAATATTGCCAACATTGGCGGAACAAGTTGTTTTTTTAATGCATTAATTCTAGAACCGTACAACTACAAGTATTTGCGCTGAAATATGCATATACATTGTTTCTAGTAACCACTCATCCATTTTACACTACCCTTAACATCACGCAAACTGTAACATTTTTATGTTTACCACGTAAAGGTTATACTAAAGTTTCCAACCTTTCTTTAATTATTTACTCTTAGCATAGTAAAGCAACCAACTAACAATGAAATACATCTTAACTGCAACGTTTATTTTTTTATGGACGCTTGGTTTCTCGCAAACAGCCAATGTTGTAAGAGAATTACAAGCAAAACGCACCACCATTAAGCCAAAAATAGATGGAGATATTAGTGATTCTATTTGGCGTTCAGCAGCAATAGCTAGCAAATTTGTAGAGTGGCGACCTACATTTGGCCGTGAAGAAAACGACAAAACCAAAACCGATATCTATTTAATGTACGATGACGAAGCATTTTACATTGCTGGCTTTTGTAGAGAAATAAGTAAAGATAGTATTAGTAAAGAATTAGTAGGTAGAGACCAAGTTGGGGTAAATGACTTTGTTGGTGTTATGTTTGATACGTATAACGATAAAATTAATGGCTTTGGCTATTATGTAACACCATTAGGCGAACAATTTGATGCCAAATACAGTAGCAATGGCGAAGATGGTAGCTGGAGTACTGTATATGAAACACATGCGAAAATTTTAGATAGTGGCTGGACCTTTGAAATGCGTATTCCTTACGCTGCCATCAGATTTGTGGCTAAACCAAACCAAACTTGGGGCTTTAACATTACCAGACGTAGAAACAAAACCGGCCAACAATTTATGTGGAATCCTACTGACCCCACCGTGGGCGGGAACTTTTTTGCACAATTTGGCTTATTAAAAAATATAGAGAATATTAAACCACCAGTACGTTTATCGTTTGCACCATACATTTCTTCGTATGCTAATCATTATCCAGCCAATATTCCTGGCACGAGTAATTGGCAAACCCAAGTAAACGGTGGTATGGATGTAAAATATGGTATTAACCAAGCTTTTACGTTAGACATGACCCTTATACCCGATTTTGGGCAAGTGCAAAGCGACAACCGAGTACTTAACCTAACACCATTTGAAGTACGGTTTGATGAATACCGTAGCTTTTTTATTGAAGGCACAGAATTATTTGGCAAGGGCAATCTATTTTACAGTAGGCGTATTGGTGGCGCCCCAATTAATATGTATGCTATTGACAACCAGCTAACCGCCAATGAAGTTGTT
>JAAFHG010000616.1:1691-2326 GCA_013297585.1 Chitinophagales bacterium | reverse complement strand
ATTTTTAAAAGAAGTCAACCAGCGCAGAAACAAATACGAGACCAGCTTGTACGAAAGTAATAGCAACGAAGATTTGCTAAACCTCATGCGTATTCAAAAAAGCCTTGTGTACTTTGTAACCGCATTACGTACCAACGAAATGCTATTAATGAAGCTAGAACGTACCAACTTTTTGGGCCTTACCGAGGACGAGAAAGAGTTTATGCAAGATTTAATTGTAGATACCAGCCAAGCCCTAGAAATGGCCAATATTTACACCAATATACTTACGAGTACTATGGATGCTTTCGCTAGTATTATTAGTAATAATTTAAATAATGTAATGAAGCGTTTAACTTCTATTACCATTATTATATCGTTGCCAGTATTGGTTACAAGTATCTACGGCATGAATGTAGATATACCTGGCCAACATTCGCCACATGCTTTTTACATACCAGTTATTCTGTCGCTTATAATTTCAGTTATTATTGGTGCATATTTCATGAAGAAAAGATGGTTTTAAGCATATCTCTATTTCCCATTTTAAATGCCGTTTTTATCTTCTCGAGTATTATTTTAAGGCAATTCTCTAATGTCATCATAATTCGTATATAATATATTATAAAATAAAGTTGTGCCTAAAAGTATCTGCG
>JAAFHG010000616.1:0-1681 GCA_013297585.1 Chitinophagales bacterium | reverse complement strand
GTTGCTATAATAACGTATGCTATGTAGTAAAAAAAAGCGCTTTTTGCATGTGGCAGAAAGTGCTACTATATTATATTTAAAAAATAATTAAAATTCTATTTCGCAACATCGAAACTCACACATTCTTTTAGCTCTTTATCAGTATATGCGAGGCCATATTGTTTTAATACATCATCGGGTACACCATTCCATTGGTTAGGTACATTACCTTTATAGCCCACATCCTTCACCCCTATTTCTGATGTATAAAAACCACTAGCAACTAAGTCTCGCATTTTAGAGAAAAAAGCAACACCCGGCTCTAAACCAGGTTTCACTCTACCTTTTTTTACAATTGCGCCTTTTTCGTCTTGAAATTCTATTTCTGGATAAGCAATATCATCTACAATCTGTATTTGCTGCTCATGCGAAGCATCTACAAACGAGATATTAAAGCGCTTAAAGCTTTCCATATCTAACCATCGCAAGCCACCAAGAATTGGTGTTTGCAATTCTGGCTTATCTTTTACAATAAACTCAATAAAATCGTGCACCTTGGCATCAGATGCACTACCACTTACTGCGTCTTTTGGTATAATAATATCTTCAAGTACAATGATGGTTTTCATTTGATGCTCGGTAAAAAATACACCTTCCGCCATTACTTTATCGTAAGCAGCTTTCTCTTCTTTCATTCTGTCTAAACCCGCAAATGCATCTGCACCTGCTTGTGGATCTTTTGCCGTAGGCGTTTTACAAGCTTCTATCACCAAGCCTGCTGATGCAGAACCAACTAATAATGCTTTTATCGATTTTCTCCTATCCATTTTGAATTTATGATTTGAGATTTGTAATTTTTTATTCTGAGTTTTGAGTTCTAGTTTTTTTAACTTTAACTCCAAACTTTAAACACCAAACTGCTTATATATTCTGCTTCTTCATTTCGTCAATAATGTATTCACTTGCACGCATTGATAATGCTAAAATTGTCCAAGTAATATTCTTATCGGCTTGACTCACAAACTGCCCACCATCTACACAAAATAAATTTTTACAATCATGTGCTTGGCTATGTTTGTTTAATGCAGAACGTTTAGGATCGCTGCCCATACGTACTGTACCCGCTTCATGAATAATTTTACCCGGCGCTTCAAGACCATAATTATTGCTAGCATCATCGTTACCGCCCCAAGTAATAACTGCACCCATATTGTGCATTATTTCCTTAAAAGTTTCTTTCATGTGCTTAGCTTGGTTAATCTCGTGTTCGCTCCATTTTACATTAAACTTCAACACAGGAATACCATATTTATCAACCACATTAGGGTCAATAGCACAATAATTAGTCTCTAAAGGAATGGCTTCGCCACGACCTGCCATACCTACACTTGCGCCATAGAAATAACGGTAATCTTCTTTTAAACTAGCTCCATAGCCACCAGGTTGCTTTTGCGTACCGTGTACGGCATATTTGCCATTTAACATTTGAATAGAACCTCCAAAACCATAAGCAGGTTGGCTCATGCCGCCCCAATATTCAATATGGTAACCACGAGGAAAATCAAGTTTTTTATTATCCAACCACCAAGGGCTGTACACATGTAAACCGCCAACACCATCTTCGTTGTAACGCTTTCTATCAAAGAGTTTGGGCAATACACCACCCAATGCAGCGCCAGTACTATCGTGTAAATATTTACCT
>JAAFHG010000283.1 GCA_013297585.1 Chitinophagales bacterium | reverse complement strand
GGGTGGCGTTTTACAGTAAAATATTGGTGGTAGGCAATACCAAAGCTGGTATTGATATTAGTGCTATTGCAAACAATACCGTTTATCTAAACAGTAGCAAACAGCAAACCATACAATTGAAAGTAATGGCAGCAGATGGCAAACAAATATTGGCGCAACAACTAACAGTGCTAGCTGGAAGCAACAGCATCAGCCTGCAAATGAAGCATGCAGCCAAAGGTATTTATACCTTGATAATTTACAACCAAGAAGGAGATATAATCACTAGGCGATTTCTTAAATAATTAGCATTCTAAAACTAACTACCATGAAATACTTTTTTACCGCAGCATGTTTGTTTTTAACCTTGATGGCAAAAGCACAGATTGTGAATATACCCGATAGTAATTTTAAAGCGGCACTTATTGCAAGAGGTGTTGACCTAAATAATGATGGAGAAATACAACAGTCAGAAGCAAATATAGTTACTGAAATACAGCTTAATTATTCTACAGATACAGTGAAAGATATAACTGGAATACGCTCTTTTACTAACCTAGAAAAATTTATCTGTAGTTGGGAAATTCAACTTGCAAATGTTGATGTAAGTGGACTTGTTCATTTGCAACAAATACAATTGCCTACTAAAATAATCAACCTAAACGTATCTAACTGTATTAACCTGGCTGAATTAGATTTTGGAGCTATGAACTATTCTCTAAAAATAATAAACGCTGAAAATTGCTCAAGGCTTAAAACAATTAACCTTTCTTATTTGGCCGTCTCAGATTGGTTTAATGTAAATCTTATGAATTGTGACAGTTTAACCACAATTATTCCGGGAATGAGTTCAATATGGGAACTAAATATCAGCCAATGTGATAGAATAGTTTCATTAAATAATTTACACAATGTAGGAAAGTTGATAGCCCGAAATTGTTTATCATTAAAAGAAGTAACATGCACGCCGGGTGGCTCATTTGTTAATGTTGAAGTTGCAGGTTGCATAAATTTAGAAATTTTATCAGTTGGCGAAGGAGGCCAAATTGGCGACATTGATTTGAGTTCTTGTCCTAATTTTAAAAAGTTAGGTATCTATGGCCCTACTTGTATTGACAAATGCCTTAATATTAATTTAAAAAATGGAACTCAAATTTCCGAATGTAATATTTATTTATCTGGTTATGTTTCTGCAAATGGATTCCCACAATGTATAAATTTTTGTACCGATGATTTTGAAGTGGCTTCTTCTGCAAGTTGGTTAAAATTCATTGATCCTCCTGGTCCACCAAATACCATTCCTATAATTTCTCCAATAGTTAATATAAATACCTATTGTACATTTAATCCTGCGGCTGCTTATAATTCTATAAATGGTAAAGCAAGTATTGCTCAAAATAATATTTGCGATAGTACTAGTAGAGGTATATATAATATTCCTATACTAATTTCAGATACTATAGGCAATAGAATTTTAAAAATAACTGAGGTAACAGGTATTTATAATCATTATTTTTATAAAGGTATTTACTCTGTAACACCTTACTTTCCTTACCCCTATTTTAATATCAATCCTGCCAGTGCTACTGTAGCTTTTGACACGGCCAATAGTTTAACCGCCACCAGAGATTTCTGCATCCAACCCAATGGTATACATAATGATTTAGAAATTTCTTTTCTTCCATCTTGGCCACCAGCAAGGCCTGGCTTTGATGCAGCATATACTTTGCTATATAAAAACCGAGGTACCACTACTTTGAGCGGCAATGTGCAAGTTAATTTCGACAATGGCAAAATGAACTTTGTAAATGCCTCATCGCCGGTAACAACACAAAGTACCGGGCAATTAATTTGGAACTACAATAACCTGCAACCCTTTGAAAGCAAAACCATCCAAGTAACTTTTAATTTGTTGCCTCCTACGGTGAATAATATTGGCGATACCATTAATTTTTTAGCCGCCATTACACCCAATACTGCAGATGAAACACCTTATGATAACAGCTTTATTTTACCGCAACGCATTATTGGCTCTTACGATCCTAACGACAAGCAATGCTTGGAAGGCAGCAAGCTAAACATTAGCAAAATTGGCGATTACCTGCATTACCAAATTCGTTTTCAAAACGAAGGCACCGATACGGCTTTTAATATAGTAGTGGCTGATACCTTAAGCAACAAATACGATTGGAATAGTTTTGAATATTTGGGCAGTAGCCATACGGCAGATGTAAAACTTACCAACAACAAATTAGAATTTATTTTTCAAAACATCAAGCTGCCGCACAAAGCCATTAACGAGCCAGCAAGTCATGGTTGGGTAGCATTTAAAATAAAGCCAAAAGCTTCTGTGGTGGTAGGCGATTCATTAAACAATAAGGCAGCCATTTATTTTGATTTTAACTTTCCTATTATAACCAATACTGCAACCACAGTTGTAACAAATACCTCAGCCCCAGTACCAGTAAAGCTGGAGTATTTTTCTGTAGCAAATAATAACAACGGTCACCTGCTACAATGGAAAGCTGCTTGCAGCAACGGCAATGCCAACTTTAGTATTGAAAGCAGTACAGATGGCATCCACTTCAACAGCATTGGCAATATCAACACCACTGCATTGCGCTGCCAATTGCCATTGAGCTTTACCAATAACAATCCGCAAGTAGGTAAAACATTCTACCGACTAAAAATTACAGATGCAGATGGAGTTGTTTTTTATAGTAAAATATTGGTGGTGGGCAATACCAAAGCTGGTATTGAAATTAGTGCTGTAGCAAACAATACCGTTTATCTAAATAGTAGCAAACAACAAACCATACAATTGAAAGTAATGGCTGCAGACGGCAAACAAATATTAGCCCAACAACAAACAGTGTTAGCAGGAAGTAACAATTTTAGCCTGCAAATGAAACATGCAGCCAAAGGAATTTATACCTTGATACTTTGCAACCAAGAAGGTGAAATAATTACCAAACGATTTCTTAAATAATTAGTATACTAAAACTAACAACCATGAAATACTTTTTTACCGCAGCTTGTTTGTTTTTTGCCTTGATGGTAAAAGCACAAATTGTAAATATACCCGATAGTAATTTTAAAGCGGCACTTATTGCAAGAGGCGTTGACCTAAATAACGATGGAGAAATACAACAGTCAGAAGCAAATGTAGTTACTGAAATACAGCTTAATTATTCTACAGATACAGTGAAAGATATAACTGGAATACGCTCTTTTACTAACCTAGAAAAATTTATCTGTAGTTGGGAAATTCAACTTGCAAATGTTGATGTAAGTGGACTTGTTCATTTGCAACAAATACAATTGCCTACTAAAATAATCAACCTAAACGTATCTAACTGTATTAACCTGGCTGAATTAGATTTTGGAGCTATGAACTATTCTCTAAAAATAATAAACGCTGAAAATTGCTCAAGGCTTAAAACAATTAACCTTTCTTATTTGGCCGTCTCAGATTGGTTTAATGTAAATCTTATGAATTGTGACAGTTTAACCACAATTATTCCGGGAATGAGTTCAATATGGGAACTAAATATCAGCCAATGTGATAGAATAGTTTCATTAAATAATTTACACAATGTAGGAAAGTTGATAGCCCGAAATTGTTTATCATTAAAAGAAGTAACATGCACGCCGGGTGGCTCATTTGTTAATGTTGAAGTTGCAGGTTGCATAAATTTAGAAATTTTATCAGTTGGCGAAGGAGGCCAAATTGGCGACATTGATTTGAGTTCTTGTCCTAATTTTAAAAAGTTAGGTATCTATGGCCCTACTTGTATTGACAAATGCCTTAATATTAATTTAAAAAATGGAACTCAAATTTCCGAATGTAATATTTATTTATCTGGTTATGTTTCTGCAAATGGATTCCCACAATGTATAAATTTTTGTACCGATGATTTTGAAGTGGCTTCTTCTGCAAGTTGGTTAAAATTCATTGATCCTCCTGGTCCACCAAATACCATTCCTATAATTTCTCCAATAGTTAATATAAATACCTATTGTACATTTAATCCTGCGGCTGCTTATAATTCTATAAATGGTAAAGCAAGTATTGCTCAAAATAATATTTGCGATAGTACTAGTAGAGGTATATATAATATTCCTATACTAATTTCAGATACTATAGGCAATAGAATTTTAAAAATAACTGAAGTAACAGGTAACTATAGTCATTATTTTTATAAAGGTTTTTATTCTGTAACCCCCTACTTCCCTTATCCCTATTTTAACATCAATCCTGCCAGCGCTACTGTAGCTTTTGACACGGCTAATAATTTAACCGCCACCAGAGATTTCTGCATCCAACCCAATGGCATACATAATGATTTAGAAATTTCTTTTCTTCCATCTTGGCCACCAGCAAGGCCTGGCTTTGATGCTTCTTATGTTTTAGTGTATAAAAACCGAGGTACCACTACTTTGAGCGGCAATGTGCAAGTTAATTTTGATAACGGCAAAATGACCTATGCAAACGCAACTTTACCAGTAACCACACAAAACACTGGGCAATTAATTTGGAACTACAATAACTTGCAACCCTTTGAAAGTAAAACCATCCAAGTAACTTTTAATTTGTTGCCTCCAACAGTAAATAATATTGGCGATACCATTAATTTTTTAGCCGCCATTACACCAAATACTGCTGATGAAACACCCTACGACAATAGTTTTATTTTACCACAACGCATCATTGGCTCTTACGATCCTAACGACAAGCAATGCCTAGAGGGCAGCAAGCTAAACATTAGCAAAATTGGCGACTACCTGCATTACCAAATTCGTTTTCAAAACGAAGGCACCGATACAGCTTTTAATATAGTAGTGGCTGATACCTTAAGCAATAAATACGATTGGAATAGTTTTGAGTATTTGGGCAGTAGCCATACGGCAGATGTAAAACTCACCAACAACAAACTAGAATTTATTTTTCAAAACATCAAGCTACCACACAAAGCCATCAATGAGCCAGCAAGCCATGGCTGGGTAGCGTTTAAAATAAAGCCAAAAGCTTCTGTGGTGGTAGGCGATTCATTAAACAATAAGGCAGCCATTTATTTTGATTTTAACTTTCCTATTATAACCAATACGGCAACCACAGTAGTAACAAATACTTCAGCCCCCGTACCAGTAAAGCTGGAGTATTTTTCTGTAACAAATAATAACAACGGTCACCTGCTACAATGGAAAGCTACTTGCTGCAACGGCAATGCCAATTTTACTATTGAAAGCAGTACAGATGGCATCCACTTCAACAGCATTGGTAATATCAATGCCACTGCATTGCGCTGCCAATTGCCATTGAGCTTTACCAATAGTAATCCCCAAGTAGGTAAAACATTTTACCGACTAAAAATTACTGATGCTGACGGGGTTGTTTTTTATAGTAAAATATTGATGATAGGTAATACAAAAACTAGCTTTACTATTTCCGCAATAGTAAAAAATACAGTGTACTACAATAGTGCCAAACAACAACATATTCAAGTGCAAGTATTGGCTGCCGATGGTAAAATGA
>JAAFHG010000597.1 GCA_013297585.1 Chitinophagales bacterium | reverse complement strand
AGCTGTTACTAAAAAAGGGTGGGGCTAATACAATTAAATAAATTGAAATTTAGTCAACCTGCATGGCTTCTAACTTGTCGTTTGCCAATTGTGCTTTTAATTCGGACAAGCCATTGAATTTTTGCTCGTTTCTTAGTCTTTTTTTAATGGTAACAGTTAGCGTTTCACCATAAATTTCTTGGTCAAAATCAAAAATATTTACTTCAATCATTCTGGTGGTGCCTTCAACTGTTGGCCTGTAGCCAATATTCATCATGCCTTTTAATTGTATGCTAGTGCCATTGATAGTTGCATTCACTTGAACTGCATACACACCGTTGCCGGGTATAATTTTTTTATCATCTAGTACCTGTAAATTAGCTGTTGGGTAACCAATGGTGCGGCCAATTTTATTGCCTTCTATTACAATGCCACTAAAAAAGTATTGGTAGCCTAAATAGTAATTGGTGGTGATAAAATCGCCTTTTGTTAAAGCGGTTCTTATTTTGGTAGAACTGATGGTATTCTCTTCCAGCATAAAAGCTGGTATTTCTTTAACCTTGTAATTATATTGGTTGGCTTTTTGTTGTAACAATTCAAAATTACCGCTTCGGCTGTTGCCAAAACGATGGTCGTGGCCAATGATTATGGTATGAGGCTTAAAAGTATTTACTAAAAAATTTTCGATGTATTCAATAGCCGATTGATGGCTAAATTCCTCCGTAAAGGGAACAATTACCAGATGATCAACTCCAAATTGCTCCAATAATTGTATTTTTTCTGCCATGGTGTTTAACAAAAAAACCTGCGATTGTTGCGAAGCTATTACTTGGCGTGGATGTGGATTAAAAGTAATGATGACTGATTCGCCGTTAATCGCTTGGGCTTCAGCAAGTAACATTTTTATTAGTTGCTGGTGGCCCGTGTGTACCCCATCAAATGTACCAATGGTAATTACTGCATTGTTAAATGCCGGAAGTTGATGTATGTTTTTGTGTACAATCATAGTAAGAGGGTGCAAAACTAATTGATAATTTTTTAACGATAATTGATATTTGAAATTAGTTTTGCAACTCAATAGTAAATATGAGTTTATACAGTAAAAGAGGCGTTTCGGCTCAAAAGGAAGAAGTACATGCAGCCACCAAACACCTTAATCAAGGATTATACCCACATGCTTTTTGCAAAATTTATCCTGATTTTTTAGGCCAAGATGCCAATTGGGTTAATGTAATGCATGCGGATGGTGCCGGCACCAAAAGTATTTTGGCTTATTTATACTGGAAACAAACTGGCGATAGCAGCGTTTGGAAAGGCATTGCACAAGACGCCATTGTGATGAATTTAGATGATTTATTGTGTGTTGGTATTTACGACAATATTGTTTTTAACAGCACTATTGATGGAAATAAGCATTTTATACCCGGCGAGGTGTTGGCAGCCATCATAAATGGTTCGCAAGAAATTTTTGATTTACTAAACAATTATGGGGTACACATTCACTACTTGGGTGGCGAAACAGCGGATGTAGGTGATGTGGTAAGAACTATAGCCGTAAATGGTACCATGACTTGCCGCTGGCCAGCTGATAAAATTATCAGCAATGATAAAATTGCTGCTGGCGATGTGATTGTTGGTTTTGCCAGTGATG
The DNA here is from genome assembly GCA_013297585.1 of Chitinophagales bacterium. GTDB lineage: Bacteria > Bacteroidota > Bacteroidia > Chitinophagales > Chitinophagaceae > Parasediminibacterium. The sequence goes on along the minus strand of JAAFHG010000597.1, from coordinate 755 downwards.
GTCAAGCTAATTATGAAACCGAATACAATAGTGGACTAGGAAGCAATGGCCTTACTAGTGCTAGGCATGATGTATTAAGCAAATGGTACGCAAATGAATTTAAAGAAAGTTATGACAATAATCTACCCAATGATGTTGTGTATATTGGCAAGCACTTACTAACTGATGAAATAACCTTACCCAACTCTACCCAAAAAACAACCATTGGTAAATTGCTGTTAAGCCCCACAAGAACTTATGCACCAGTGTTAACCTATTTATTGCAACATCATTTTGAGGAAATACATGGGTTGATACATTGTAGTGGTGGCGGACAAACCAAATGCATGAAGTATTTGCCAGGGAATTTTACCATTGTAAAAGACAATTTATTTACGCCACCGGTAATATTTGACATCATTCAGCAAAACAGTGGAAGTAACAATAAAGAAATGTACGAAGTGTTTAACATGGGTTGTAGGATGGAAGTGTATTGTAAGCCCGAAGCTGCCGCTATTATGATTGCTGCTGCCGAGCAACATGGCATTGCTGCACAAATAATTGGTAGGGTAGAAGCTAGTGATACCAAACAGTTAATTATTCAATTGCCTAATGAGGAGTTAAGGTATTAATGCTTCTTCTTAATATAAATAGATTTCATTTTGGAGTTACGGCCTCATAAAAAAGCCGTTAAGAAAATTTGAACAGGTGGCGTTAAAAAATGAAATCAATGTTACCAATGCTGGGAATTGTTCGCTTCTTGTAAGTCTTGCTAC
>JAAFHG010000443.1 GCA_013297585.1 Chitinophagales bacterium | reverse complement strand
CTTGCTCATATTTTGAATTTTTGTATTGGTTAGCCTCAGCTTTCCCTTTACGCCAATAGTATTACCAAAAATTTCGGCCTGTATGCCAATGTATCCGTTTTTAATAATGGCATAATTTATAATGTTGTTATCGCTTCCCTCATTAATCCAAATTCTATCCCACTGACCTGGTTCATCATTAAAATCAACATCAATGCCAGAAAGCGTTCCTGTGAGAGTTTTTTCGCGGCGTGCCCCTTGAAAAACTACCTCGTTGCCTTTTTGACCTAATACCTGTAGTTGGGCATCTTTAAAAATCCAAAGGCTGGCTCGGTAATTCATATATACCTTTGTGCCAGCTTGTATTTTTAATTTTTGTAGAGAATCTGCCACGCAATACCCGTAAATAACATGGGGCTTATCGTTTTTCCAAACAATGTCAGATCCAATCAACGTAAACGCTTCGGGTACATTATCGCAAAGTGAGTAAGGCAAAAAGCTACCATCTCTAAACCGAATGGCGTTGGTGGGATAATGGTAGTAGGCATCTTGTCCCCAAGCTTCTAAAAAAAGTGTTTGTTTATTTCCATTCACCATAAAATCCACGGCATCGCTTATAATTAATGGAGAGTTGGCGTTTGTGGGGTTTACTTTTACCTGTACAAATACATAAAGGCTGTCGTTAGCCGCAATTTCAATATCGGTAAAAGAGGTGCCAGGAGTTCCGTCCACATTTAGCTTAAAGGCTGAAGCAGATCCACCGCGTAATTGAATGGATGAGATGTTAATGCGCCCATTGTTTTTATTTCTTATGCGTATGTTTCTGGTAGAAGAACCGATGGAAGTAAACACGGTATCAAATAAAACAGAGTCGTGCGACAACGAAATTTTAGCACCAGAATCCGCAATCAACTTGTTTTTTTTACAAGATAAAAAATGAAACACTACAAATAACGTAGCAAAAAGTAGAATTATTTTATAAACGATTTTCAAGCTTTGCAAATATAAACGGAATAACAAACAAATTAGTATGTGTTATGTTTTAAAATCTATTGACCAACAATAATTTTTTGATGAATAACGAGATTGTTTTTTTTACCGTTAATAAAATATAGTCCCTTCGCTAGATGTACTATGTTAATTTTATAATGATTTGACTTATTAAACTCCAGTATTTTTAAAATCTGCCCCAGTTCGTTTGTAAGATGTAATGTCATCTCATCATTCACTTCTATAGTAAATTCACCACTATTTGGGTTGGGATAAATCAATACTCTTTTGTAATTGTTAGTTAAGTTATTAATACCAAGACATTCGGAAACAAGCTGTGTAATGGTTGTTGAGTTGACACAGCCATTAACATTGGTGCCACTAACCGAATAAGTTGTAGTAACACTTGGAGAAATAATGGTGCTGGATAGAGCTAAAACAGAGTTTATACTATAAGTTAACGCACCATTTACGGTTAAGGTTGTACTTTCTCCAAAACAAATAATACTATCATTAGTAAGCACATTAATTATGGGTAAAGGATTAACGGTAACCGTTTTGGTTGTAAAGTTTTTACAATTGTTTGTATCACTTCCACTCAATGTATAGGTGGCTGTAAGGGTTGGAGAAATTGCAATAACTGGAGTATTTGCGTTGGTGTTCCATGTGTAGGAAGATGCACCGCTTCCAATTAATGTGATAGTAGCACCAGAACAAATAGAGTTAACTCCTATTACAGAAATGGTTGGTAACGCATAAACAAAAACTTGGCTCGTACTGGAATTTATACACCCATTACTAGCATTACCTGTTACCGAATAGGAAGAAGCCGTAGTTGGTGTAACGATAATGCTTGAAGTAGTTGCACCCGTATTCCAAGTATATGTGATGGCACCATTGGCAACTAGTGTTGCTGTTTGTCCCAAACAAATAAACGAACTCGCTCCCGAATTTACAGTAACTGTTGGTGTGTTTAAAAACGAAACTGTTACCGTTTTAATAACAGCACTACAACTTGGTAAATTGCCGTTAGTGGTTAAAGAAAGACTGATTGTTCCTGCCGCAATATCTGCTACTGAAGGAGTGTAAGTAGTTATTAATCCTGGCAAACCAAACGTGCCACCAAAACCACCGCTCCACGTGGCTCCTGAGGCATTAGTTACTGTACCAGAAAGTGCTACAGGTACTATGGCATTTTCACACATACTTACATCGCCAGCCGCAGTTAAAAATGGTCGTTGGTTAATTAAAACAGTAACGGAATCTTTAATTGGTGAGCAAGCTCCTAAAGAAGTTAGATAAAACTTTATGCTACCCAAAAGTGTATCGCTGGCTGATAAGGAATATGTGGTGGATATGTTTGTGAAAGTAGAAGTATAAGGGGCAAACAGGCCTGTGCCGTTGGGTGTACTCCAAATACCTGACACCGAACCACCAGTTACTGTTCCAGTTAATGCAATGGTATTGTTAGCACTTACACACAGGGGTGCAATACTGGGGGTTGTTACAACTACTTTTTTTAAAAAGGTAGATAAATAATGATAAGACAAGCCTGTGGTTAAATCTCCCGAAAAAACTCCCAGAGCAAAAACATCGGTAGAATTAGCTATTGTATAAGATCCCAAAGGTAAAACAGTTGTAGATGTTAAACTAAGTTGTGCGCCATAAAAAGCTCCGCCAACCAATGTAGATGTACCTGGAACCAAGGTAAAATTGCCAGAACTAATTGAAACAGAATTAGAGGAACTTGAATTATTTAACGTAAATGTAGATTGGGAGCCACTTTTACAAACAATATTTAAAAAAAATCTCTGGTTTGTACTTCTTGAAAACGACACAATACTTGATCCTGCACAGCTTAACGGAGGCAGCAAGGCCTCACCCAATTCACAACCAAAACCGCTTGCGTGCAAGCAATACACATCCTTATCAGCACTTACAAATGTGAGAGGTTGTGTTGTTTTATAATGGTAGGTGTCACCTTGATTAATAATCGTGGTGGTTGCAACACCATCGTTAATGGTTATTTGCGTTAAGTTTTCGGTAGCCAAAATGTAAGCACCTTCGTGTTCAAGCAGATTCATAAATCCCTTATTTAAAACATATTCTTTTCCTATGGCGTTTACAGGAACAATCTGGTCGCCCATTAAATCATAACATCCTGTTGCTCCACTCACAGAATCATCGGCTACTGTTACAGCAATGGGTTTATCGGAAGTAATGAATGTTCCTGATAGATTTTGTCCCATCACAGTAGTAGTTTGTGTTACATTTTCTAAGGTATAAGCATCTCCAGGATTAGGT
>JAAFHG010000510.1 GCA_013297585.1 Chitinophagales bacterium | reverse complement strand
TTACGAAGTACCTACTTCTACGCTTAGTTCTTTATGCAACTTTTATTATAGTGTAGCATTTTGCATAAAACACAGGGCAAGGAAGCAAAGAAGATTTACAAGCATCTGCTCTGCTGCTTCTTTGCCCTGTGGTACTTTTTCTACATAATCAGCGATATCTGCGAGACATAAAACTCATTTGTATAAAACACAGAGCAAGGAAGCAAAGAAGATTTACAAGCATCTGCTCTGCTGCTTCTTTGCCGAGTGGTATTTTTTCTGCGAAATCAGTGAAATCTGCGAGACATAAAACTCTTTCTCTGTTGCTTCCTTGCTCTGTGTTTCCTTCTTTTCTGCGCTAATCAGCGATATCTGCGAGAGAAAATATTACTCGCAAATAATGCAGAAGTGCGCGGATTTTATGTAAAAACGAAATACAGAGCAAGGAAGATTTACGAGTATCTACTCTGTTGCTTTTTTGCTCTGTGGTACTCTCTTTTCTGCGTAATCAGCGATATCTGCGAGAGAAAAACTCTTTCTCTGTTGCTTCCCTGCTCAGTGTTTCAAATTCCCCTCACCCCAAATTTAAAACTCGCTTTAGTAGTATAACTCATTCCCTATTTCAACGAGAATTTTATATCCAGCTTCGGTTCGTATTTTAAAACCTTTATCAGTGGGTAAAGCGTATTTCTTACCAAGTAAATAATCTTCAACCATAATTATTTGAATGTTACTGTAAAACTTGTCCAATGCTTTGTCTGTAAATTCAGCCTTATCCATCCCTTTATCTACACTTATTCTTTTCAATACCTTAAAACTCGAAAAAGTATCTACAAGCTGCTTAAACGCTTGTCTAGCAGCTTTCTCATCGTCAAATTCAAACAGCAGCGTAAGGTTGGTAATACTAGCATTCAATGTTTCTATTTCGTAAACCTTTTGAGTGATTGCTAGTTGCCCCGATTTAAATGGGGCATTAAAATATGGATGCTTATAAAAAATAAACGAGCTTGTAACTGTAATAAATTGAGGCTCTTTTAATTGATAGTCAGATGGGTAAGCAGTCCATTTTGCACTAGTATCCCATTTTTTTAAAACAACAGGCACGTACTTAGCTATAAATTTGGAAATGGTTGTGTCTGGTTTAAAAGAAAGCATTCCAAAATATAATTTGTCTACGTAAGTACCCAAGCTTTGTGCCTTACTTACATTAAACGCTATTACGAGTATGATAATAAATAAATATCGAGTCATCAGCTTAAGTTTATTACCGTAAATATCATTATAAAATAATTATCATTCATGAAAAGTACTCTAAAACTGTAAGGTAAAACCCGTACGATACCTTTTGTCAACCTATTTTTAGGACGTAGCAATAAAACTACCATTGGCTACTTTAATATTACCACAGTACATCATAAAAATAATATAGGCATTAACAATTTTTGCGTTGGTAGTTATAAAACTACCTTTGGCGCTAGTAAAATTGTTAATGCCTATTATAATAGTAGCCTTGTCTAAGTTGCAAGTTGGCAACACCACCATCTATTTACCCAACTGCAACACCAACATACGCTTTGCAGCAACTGTAAACTGACTGCCCAAGTTGTTATTGGTTATTACATCGGTAGCTTTTGTAAAACCTGCGGTACGTTCTGCATAGTTACTAAAGTTTACTTTTTTGTCTTTTTCGCTTGAATTCATTATACACATTACCGTTTGGTTAGCATCGTATCTAAAATATACATACAAGCCATCATCTGGCAGATATTGCATCAACTTACCTGTTTTTAAAGCAGAAGATGTTAAACGATACGTGCCTAATTTCTTCACTAAATCTTGCACCGCTTTCTCATCTGCACTTAAGTCTGCACCTGTAAAAGCACTTTTTTTATCGCCTTGCCAGCCACCCGCAAAATCTAAACGTACCAGACCGTCAGGGTTACTTTCACCGGCCATTAATATTTCTGTACCGTAATACAATTGAGGAATACCTCTACAAGTCAGCAACCATTGTATGCCCATTTTTTGCTTTTCTACATCACCTTTTACTGTGGTAAAAAAGCGTGTCATATCGTGGTTATCTAAGAAAATAACATTGCGAGTGGCATCTTTATACACAAAATCTTGCGCCAAAGTGTTATATAACTTAGTCACACCTTCTGTCCAGCCAAACTTTTCATTCAGCGCAGGTTGAATACCATAAAACAAAGTTTGAAAATCCACCGAACCTTGCAAGTTGCTTTTCTTAGGTATGTTTAAATTGTTTTGTACAAAATAGCTTTGGTTAACAACACCATGAACCCAGTTTTCGCCAAACATGGTCATAGCTGGATATTCGTCGGTTAAAGCCTTGTTGCAGCGGTTCATAAAATCCATATCGTTGTAGATGTAGGTATCAATGCGCCAGCCATCTACACCAAACGCTTCTACACACCATAGTGCATGTTGAATTAAGAAATTAGCTACATAGGGGTTGTTGTGATTTAGGTCAGGCATTTGTGGTACAAACCAGCCATCAGTCGTAATCTTAGCATCCTTTTTAGAGCCATAAGGGTCAAACAAAGGTTGGTCTTTAAAGCTTGTGCCAGTGTAAGTAGGCCATTGGTGATACCAATCTTTAGTAGGTTGGTCTAAAAAGGTAAAATGATAACTACCCACATGGTTATACACAGCATCTTGTATTAGTTTCATGCCACGTTGGTGTAAGGCGTCGCTTAGTTTTTTGTAACCTTCACTACCACCATAGCGTGGGTCTATTTTATAATGATCGGTAAATGCATAACCATGTTCTGTACGGTTAGGCATATCGTTTTCAAGAACGGGCGTCATCCACAATGTAGTTACACCAAGGCTTTGCAAATAATCTAAGTGATTAATAACACC
>JAAFHG010000272.1 GCA_013297585.1 Chitinophagales bacterium | reverse complement strand
TATATTCACAAGATTATTTTTAGGTACTACACCACTTTGTCGCCACATGGGCTTACCATTTTTAAATAGTATTAAAGTAGGTACACCCTGAATTTGGTAGGCTTGTGCAGCTTGCGGATTTTTATCCACATCAATTTTAATGATGCTGGCAGTATCGCCAATGGCTTGCTTTACATCTTTTAAAATAGGTGCCATTGTTTTGCAAGGGCCACACCATTCTGCAAAAAAATCTACTAAAACTGGCTTGTCAGATTGTATCATTTCGTTGAATGTCATCGTTCTAATATTTTTTAGTAAACTAGTAATTACACCGTTATTACTCAGGTCTTATTTCACCACATAGTCATATAGCCACATAGATTTTGTGTGAAGCAAAAAGAGATACACTGTAATAATTCTATCATATTTCTATAATTCTTTTTTAATTAGCCTATGTGTCTCCTGTGCCTATGTGGTGAGAATATTACACTGTACTTTTTTGTTCTTTTTTAAACATGCCACCTACCAATGCACCCATCATAGCACCATATAAACTACTATTAATGGGGCTAGAAGTAATAGCGCAACTACCTGAAGCGCAGCCAATAAATTTCCAGTAGCAAAAGCCACATACGCTGCCAATAGCTGCACCAATTAGGTAATATTTATTTGTTGTTAACCACTTCTTCATAGCTAATATTATTGGTGTTAGTGTTAGATTTTTTGATAGGTGTGTAACAGCCCGATGCGCCACAGCAACCGTAATTAAATATGGCCATTGCTGTAAAGGCTGCGCCAAAGAAGATAAAGAGCGAATCTTTATTAGCTATTGCTTGTGCAATTATGGCTATGCCTAAACCTAATCTTATAAAGCGCATAAAATGCCAGTTGCTGAATATGATTTGTTTCATTGTTTGATGTCTTTGATGTTGTAAAATTATCAATGCAAGATGAAGGCTTTGGTATCAAAAGTTACACTTAGTAGTGTACTAAATTTTTACCACATATTCGCATAGTAATATATCCATACATGTTGAGTTGAGCAATAAGAAAAAAGATAGTAATTAGCCATTTACAAAGGCAAGTAATAAAGCAATCTACAATTGTTTGGCAATATCTTTTGCACTTGTAATACCTTCTTTTTGCCACACAAGCTTGCCTTGTTTATAAATAATTAATGTAGGAAATGCGTTGACGTTTAAAATTTTGCAAAGCTCTGTTTGCTCACCACCATCAATTTTTAGTAGTACCATTTTATCAGCGTTTGCCTTTGCCAATGAATCTACAATTGGCGCCATCACTTTACATGGTGGGCACCAAACAGCGCTAATATCTACCAATACCGTTTTATCGGTTGGTATCATGGCTTCGTATTCAGCCTTAGTTATTTGCTTTACCGCTGTGGCTTGTTCTAGTGGTTTGCCAGCTTTTTTCCATGCATTAATACCACCAGATAAATTGTATGCTGTAAAGCCTTGTTGCCTTAGCCATTGTGTAGCAGCAGCGCTGCGTACACCACTTAAGCAATAGGTGTAAACGGGTTTGCTTTTATCTAAAGCTTCTGTGCGTTTTTTAAATTCAGCTTCGTTATTCCAATTTGCCAATAATGCATTGCTTAAATGACCAGATTGATATTCACCCGGTGTGCGTACATCTAACAACTGTATATTTCCTTTTACAATGGCTTGCTCAAAATTGGCTACATCTACATTGGCACTAGTTTGACTATTGCAACTACTAAATACGGCTACACTAATAAGGACAGACAAACAAAGATTTTTAAACGACATTTTTTATTTTTTTACTGAACAAGTATTTACACCTATTAACGTGTAAAGTGGGCAAAAACTTACAACACTCGTTACCAAAAATACACCACCTACAATTAATAAAATAGTGCCCAATACGCCTGTAACAATACCTGTGGCAAATAAGATAGCAAATATCACTGCTATTGCTATGCGAATACCTCTGTCTAATGAACCCATATTCTTTTTCATAATGCTATATTTTAAAGTGCAAGCTAAGTTGATACTTTGGTTTAAATGGTAACATTTGTTACACGTAGTTTTCGCTCACGGTTAATGGTTGATTGTTAAAAATACTTTCGCCATTGTACAATACTTGCCAAGTAATTGGCAATGCTTTTTTAAGCATATGGCTTACACCACAGTATTTTTCTTGAGATAATGTTACAGCTTCTAGTGCGGCTGCTCTATTAGCTTCAGGGCCTTTAAAGTCGTATATAACATGCATGGCTACGTATTCTATAGGTGCTTGTTTGCTCAGTTCGCCATTAACTATAATGTTTAAATTGTCAACTTCTTTTTCTTGTTTTCTGAGCAATGCCACTATATCCATACCTGTGCAGCCAGATAAAGCGGTTAGTACAAAGGGTTTTGGTATTGGGCCATTGTCTTCGCCACCTACACGTTCAGGTGCATCCATTACTATGGTGTGTCCGTTTACAAGGGCGTTAAATTGCATTTTGCCCATCCATTGCGTTTCAATTGAGTGCTGTGCCATGATTAAACTGTTTTATTTAGGGTGCAAGCTATTGTACGGGTAAATGTTATTTGGTGACTTTTGATACATTTTGACATGATTTTAGTCTAAAAAAATAAAGCCCAACAATTTGCTGGGCTTCTTGAAAATGTATTTTGAACTAATTTTTAAATCATTTTTTTCAATTGTTCCACCACAGTATCAATTTCTTCGGTGGTATTATGCTTGCTAAATGAAAAACGAATGGTTACTCTATTTGGGTCGTTATTAATAGCACGAATTACATGCGAGCCTTGGTCTGCACCACTAGTACAAGCACTACCGCCGCTAGCACAAATACCATTGATGTCAAGGTTAAACAATAGCATTTCGCTCATTTCGGTTTTAGGTAGGCTTACACTTAATACTGCATACAAACTTTCGCCCAAAGGGTCACCATTAAAGCCTACTTCTGGTATATGCGTTTTCAGCGTTTCCATCATGTAGTTCTTTAAATCTTTTATGTAAATGCTATCCTCTTCGTAGTGTTTAGTAGCTAGTTCTAGGGCTTTGGCAAAGCCTACGATGCCGTATAAGTTCTCGGTACCTGCACGCATATTACGCTCTTGCGATCCACCATGTACAAACGGTTCAATTTTCACATTCTCGTTTATGTACAACATACCTGCACCTTTTGGGCCATGAAATTTATGCCCTGCACCGGTAATAAAATGTACTGGTGTGTTGCGTAAGTCAAACGGAAAATGACCAACTGTTTGTACCGTATCACTATGAAAAATAGCGTGGTATTGCTTGCAAATATTACCAACCGTATGCAGGTCTATCATATTGCCAATTTCATTATTGGCATGCATTAATGTGACCAAACATTTTTCTTCGCTTTCTGCTAAAAGGCTTTCAAGATGTTCAAGGTCTATATGGCCATTTGGTAGCACATTTACATAGCTCAATTTGGCTTCGCCTGTTTTGTGTAAATGTTCTACGGTGTGTGTAGTTGCATGGTGCTCTATAACCGATGAAATAATATGCTTACAGCCTAAAAAGCGCACTGCGCCTGTAATAGCAGTATTGCTACTTTCGGTACCGCCAGAGGTGAAAAATATTTCAGCAGGATGTGCGTTGAGAATTTTAGCCACCGACTTACGTGCATTTTCAATAGCCATTCTACTTTCTCTGCCATAGCTATAAATACTGGAAGGATTACCAAAATGTGTGGTTAAATAAGGCATCATAGCATCTAAAACTTCTGGTTCTAGCGATGTGGTTGCGGCGTTATCTAAATAAATTCTCTGCTTCATAGTATTTATAGTTCTATGTTTTGTGTTTTAAATTCTGTGTTTTAAGTTTTCAACGTTGAAACTTGAATCTTGCAACTCGTTTCTTACGTTATTGGTTTTAAACCAAGTTCTGCACCTTTTTCTAGCATAAAATTAAAAGCTGCTTCATAGTTGTTTGGTAGCAAACCATCTAAAATGCCGTTGCGAATGGCATCTTTAATAATACCTACTTCTCTGCTAGGATTTAGGCCAAAAGTTTGCATAATTAATTCGCCGGTAACAGGTGGCTGCCAATTACGAATATGGTCGCTTTCTTCAACGGCTTGTAATCGCTCACGAACTATCTCAAAATTTTGCAAATAGCGTTTTACTTTGGCTTTGTTTTTACTGGTAATATCGGCATTACAAAGCAACATGAGGGCTTCTATATCTTCACCTGCATCAAACAATAAACGCCTAATGGCACTGTCTGTAATGTTTTCTTTGGTAAGGCTTATTGGGCGTAAATGCAACTCAACTAACTTTTGCACAAAACGCATTTTCTCGTTAAGCGGTAGCTTTAACTGTGTGAAAATTTTAGGCACCATTCTAGCACCAACTACCTCGTGACCATGAAACGTAAAACCATGACCAGGCTCAAAACGCTTAGTTGCAGGTTTTGCAATATCGTGCAATAAAGCTGCCCAACGAAGCCACAAATCATCTGTGGTTTCGCAAATATTATCTATCACTTGTAGGGTGTGGTAAAAATTGTCTTTATGGCCCAAACCTTCTACATTTTCAGCGCCATGCAAGGCCATCATTTGTGGGAAAATGATTTTTAGTAAACCGCTTTTGCTGAGTAAATCAAGCCCAATAGAAGGCTTAGTTGAAAGCATAATTTTGTTCAGTTCATCGGTAATACGCTCTTGCGATACAATCTTTATACGATGTGCGTTATCAATAATAGCTTGAAAGGTTTCGGCATGAATAGTAAATCCTAATTGCGTAGCAAAACGAATGGCACGCATCATCCGTAAAGGATCGTCACTAAAGGTTTGTAGCGGATCTAGTGGCGTTTGAATATTCTGTTGCTCAATATCTAAAAGCCCACCAAATGGGTCAATCAATTTGCCAAAATCTGCCTTATTTAAACTAATGGCTAAGGCATTAATGGTAAAATCACGACGGTTTTGATCGTCTTCTAAACTGCCTGGCACAACCTCAGGCTTGCGACTATCGTAACTATAACTTTCCTTTCTAGCACCTACAAATTCAACTTCAAAATCGTTAATTTTTATTTGTGCTGTGCCAAAGGTTTTAAAGAAGGCAACGGTAGGTTTTGGGTTAAATTTCTCGGCTACTTTATGTGCCAATGCAATACCATCACCCATGCACACAATGTCTGCATCCTTGGTAGGTCTGCCAATGATCTTATCACGTACAAAGCCGCCAATTAAATAGGCTTCTACAGCCAATTCTTCGGCAACACTTGCTATTTTTTTTAAGAGAAATAATTCTTTATCTGTACAAGGTATATCGACCACTCACTATATTATTTGAAACTGCAAATGTAAGTGAAGGGAGGGATAATGACAGGAAGTGTGAAGCTGGGTAATTAATGTTTAAAATAGCTTTGCCATTTATTGTTGGGTATAGTTTTAAAACAAGACTATTAAGTGGTATTATGGCTCTATAATAATTGTAACTGTATACGCTATCGCATTATTTTTATTTAGGCCACTACAACTGCCTGCGCCAAAACCAGTAATACAGCCAGATGCTGCACAAGTATTTCCCAGCAAATCTATCATTTTGTTTTTGCAAATATCTGGATGATTAATAGGTGCTTTTATTTTTGTTATGGATGGAGTGCTAGTGTATGGAAAAAACAAAGTTTTTTTGTACAAATAACAGCTAGTAAATACAAATTCTTGATT
>JAAFHG010000623.1 GCA_013297585.1 Chitinophagales bacterium | reverse complement strand
CATGGTGTCTCGCAACTGGGGTGCTACCTGGGATAGTACATGCATTTGGAATAATAATACCAATTGGGCACGTTACCCACAAGGTGGGATATATAACCCAATGAGTCCAACCACCAATACACTTATTGATAATGCATACATTATAGCAATGGGTCCTGTAACACAAGCAAACACTGCTCTTGGTTGGGTGGGTAATGCTTTTGCAAGCAAGCAGTTAAATGCTGCCAACAATACTAATACACCTAGTTCTGTATTAAATGCACAGCAATATTTACCGTCACTAGCCCCTGCTTTGGGAACTGGTAGAACTGATTTTGCCCGTTTAGATTTTCAAAGTTTAGACAATGGTAACGTTGTTGCTTTGGGTTCTATTTTCCAAGATGCAAATGGAACAACTGCGGCTACTCAAGGTTACAGAGGTTCGCGTGTAATTAAAGGATCGTTTAACTCAGGTGTGTTTGTTTGGAGTGGAGATTCTGTTATTCCTGTTACCACAATAAGTGGTGGAAGCCCTGATATAATTGCAAGAGCTAACATGGCTTGGAGTGAGGATGGAAGTGTTGGCTATGTGGTACACATTGGTTGCAGCCCAAGTACAAGTTTAAACAATGTTGGTTTTCAACCCATTGTTTGGAAATCGGTTAACGGTGGTGCATGGGCAAAAGTAGGAAGCATTGATTTTAATTCACCAGCTATGAACCCAGTAATTGATAGAGTTTTATCTCCAAATTCAAATACAAACGTAGCCATTCCGTTTTTTGATTTTACCGAAGGTATTGGTACTACTGTTGACAAAGACAACAAATTACATATTGCTGCTACTCTTAGAGGTACGTTTAGCTCACACCCAGATTCGTTAGGTTTTACGTTTACATTTAATAATGCCGATGGAGAATCTTATAGCTACGCTCATGCACCTGGTTTACGACCATATTTATATGATTTTTATGGTGATGGTACTACCCCTTGGAATTTTAAATTAATTGACTCTTTATCTTCTGAAGGTCCTGCTTCAGATCCTGCTGGCAATGGTTTTTTAACCAACCCATGGGATGCAACTGGTGGTACTGGTAATACTGATAAAGTTGAATGTGATGCACGTATTCAATTAAGCCGTACGGCTGATGGTAAATACATAGTTTATACTTGGGCTGAATCCGATACAGCTGTTACTACTAGTGGTTTTAAATGGAACGAGTTCCCTAACGTAAAAGCACGTATGATGGATGTTACGGCACAAACAATAAACACATTAGAAATAAATGTAACTAACCCTCCTTCAACCTATACAAATATTGTTAGTCCTGCAGGACCAGGAAGTGTTAGAGGCAGAGCGTTTTTTCACTATACCTCACCTAAATGTGCATTAGCAAGTACTGTAATAACTAGCAATGGACCAGCACTTTATGTGCCAATGACTGTTTCTAGAAATGAAGGGTTACAGCAATTAAACCCTGTTACTCACAAATACATTTCTGCACTTTTAAATTTTGGAGGTGTTGCTTTTACAAACACTACTGTTGTTAATGGTATTTCTGAAAGCTCAATTGTAAGTGCTACTAATAGTTATATCTATCCAAATCCAGCAAACAAGCAAGCAATATTGGCTATAGATTTAAAAAACAATAGCACTATAGAGCTTAAGTTAGTAAATATGGTTGGTCAGGTAGTAGGATTTACTAAAACTACTGGACAAGTTGGAGCCAATACTATTAATTTAGATATTGATGATTTAGCAAAAGGCATCTACATGGTATCAGTAAAAGTAGATGGGGCAAGTAGCACCAAAAAACTAATTGTAGATTAATATTTTCTAGTATTTATTTTAAAACCCCGTTTTCTAACTAGAAAACGGGGTTTTTGTATTAAATAAAGCGTTAATAAGTTAGCCTCCCGCTTTTTTTGCTTTATAACCTTCTTTTAATAGTAAGGCTATAATTTTATCGCGGTGTTCACCCTGAATTAATATTTCTCTGTCTTTTACAGCACCGCCCACCCCGCATTTTTGTTTTAGTAATTTGCCAAGTGCTTCAATATCTCCAGTCTTCCCCATAAATCCACTAACTCGACTTAATAGTTTGCCACCACCTAAACGATCTAAATATACTTTTAGCTGTTCCTGGTTAGGTTTAATGGGTGTTAGTTCTTCTTCTGGCTCCTCGTTTAATTTAAAATTTGGATTGGTGGAGTAGACTATTTGGTTACCGTTTTTTTGTTTTTTGCTCATCGTTTGAAGCGAATTAAAAATAATGGGATAAAAATAACAAGGGCAAATAATGTGATT
>JAAFHG010000376.1 GCA_013297585.1 Chitinophagales bacterium | reverse complement strand
TTACGCCACGCAAGTCGTGTTCGTAGCCGCCTTGCAGGTGCAATAGCTCGCCAAACATACCTTTACGCACCATGTTTAGTACCGCCATCACATCTCTGCGGTAGCACACATTTTCTAGTACCATTACAGGAATACCCGTTTTCTCACTCGCATTTACAATATCCCAACAGTCAGATAGTTTAATTGCACCACACACTTCTACACCCGGTATTTTACCAGCGTTTACAGCGTCTATGGCTTGTGGTATATGCCATTCCCAAGGGGTGGCTATTATTACGGCTTCAATATCGCTGCGGTTAAGTAGGTTTTTATAATCGTAATTGCCATTGCCGTAAATGGCAGGTTTGACCTTGCCACTACCGGTAATTATTTTATCTGCCATGGCAAGCATTTGCAAGTCAGGGTCGGCTATGGCCACTAGTTCTACATCGCTGCGCTGTAATAGTAATTTTAAATGTTCTTGCCCACGATAGCCCACACCTATAATGCCCACTTTTACGGTAGTGGTTGGTGGGGTAAATGATTGGGCTAGGGTAGATGCAGCCGTAAGACCACCTAGGGTAAGCAAACTTGTTTGTTGAATAAATTGACGGCGATGCAAGGTAGACATGGAGGTAGTTTTAGGAAAGCAATGTACTAAAAGTTGGGAAAGTTGTAATAGACCGAGAAAACGCACCTAAATTATTTGTTATATTAATAAGTAAATAGCCGCGGTATTATTTCAGTTTGTAAAAAATTGGTATAATACGTTGAAAATAGTCTTTAGGAGTTAGGCGAACAAACTGTACACACAGTATGCATTATAAGCTAAGTATATGCTGTAATAATGCTAAACAAGAGTACAAAAGTTGGTGACCCAAAATTACTTATACATACCGTCTAGCTTTTTGATAAAGTAGATTTTTTTGTTTTCGAGGTAGTTGATTTTGGAAGAATCTGATAAGCTTTTTTGTGGCTCAATAATAAAGTCATTTGAGATTTTGAAAGCCTTGTCTGACAGGTGATTGATAACATCGGTTGGATACGCCAAAAGCAAGCTAGCAAAGTGATACATGCTTTCATAGCCTTTTAAAACCATATCGCTTGGACGAGCAAATAGCTTGTTTTTATAGGCTTGCGAAATGTTGGTGATAACAGGTAAATTTCTTGGAAAATTGTACGATGTTGTATAAACCAATGTAACGCCGTTGCAATCTGATTTATCAAGTTCTTTCAAGCCATCCCAAGTGGGCATACCAACAACTGTAGCAGCATAATTTTTATCGCTACTGATTGATTTTACCACTTTTACACCAAAAGCTTCGTTGAGGCTGCCACAAATAACCAAGTTTTGTCGTACGCTGTCAAGTTGGTCGTTTAAATCGATGCTAGTAAAATTATCGTTGAGTTCTATGGTTTTAAATTTGAGTGGCAGCGACGCTGTTTTTTTATTGCTAGCAGAAAAAATAGAAAACAACATGTCTTCTAAAGCACCTTTTCGTTTTACATACACAATATTGTTAGTGCTATAATTACGCTGAACATGCTTGTAAATTTCTTCGATATGTGTTTTTAAAGCTGTATTTATAAGTACGAAAAATGGATTTTCGGTAATGCCACCGTCGTTAGGAAATGTAGCAGAAATGATTGGGATATTTCTGTGCAAAGCTATATCTGCCAAAGGTTTTACATCGTTTCGGTTATTGAAGCAAGCAATAATCATAGCGATATTTTGAAACTCAGGTTTGCGAATAATGGTGTAAATGCTTTCGCTGCCTTTACTATCGTAAAACAACACTTCAACAGATTTTCTTTCTGCTTTTAAACTGTCAACGGCTAACATAATGCCATTGTAAAATTCAAGACCTGGTAAAATGGCTTTTGGTAAATTGTTATTACCAAGCTTATAATTGCTGCCATCAAAAGCACTATCAGTATAAATGGGAGCGAAGACAGCAATTTTTACTGGCTCTTGTGCTTGTAGGTGAGATGTGACAAGTGAAAGGAGGAGGCTCAAGAATAAACAATAAATAATTTTCATGCTTTTTTTGTTAATCAGTTATTGTTGTTAAGTAGTGCTTCTTTACTAGGTATTATAAAGGCGAAATCTCAAATCCCAAATCATCAATCTCAAATCTCAGTTTATTCCCACTCAATTGTTGCAGGTGGTTTACTACTAATATCGTAAACTACACGGTTGATGCCACGAACATTATTAATAATCTCGTTAGAAATATTTGCTAAAAATTCGTATGGTAAATGCGCCCAATCTGCCGTCATACCATCAACACTTGTAACAGCACGCAAAGCTACTGTAAACTCGTAGGTTCTTTCATCACCCATAACGCCTACACTTTTTACAGGTAGTAAAATAGTGCCAGCTTGCCATACTTTATCGTACAAGCCAGCATCTTTTAAACCCTTGGTGTACAAAGCATCAGCATCTTGTAACAGCTTTACTTTCTCTTCTGTTACTTCACCCAAAATACGGATGGCTAAACCTGGGCCAGGAAATGGATGACGGTATAATAAATCGTAAGGAATACCTAATTCTAAACCTACTTTTCTTACCTCGTCTTTAAATAATAAGCGCAAAGGTTCTACCAAGCTTAGGTTCATTTTTTCTGGTAAACCACCCACATTGTGGTGCGATTTAATGGTGGCAGATGGCCCATGAACGCTTAAACTCTCAATCACATCTGGATAAATGGTTCCCTGACCTAAAAAGCTAGCACCTTCTACTTTTAAGGCTTCATCATGAAACACATCTATAAATAATTTGCCTATTACCTTACGCTTTTCTTCTGGGTCAGTTTTGTCTTTTAGCCCTTCGTAAAACATTTGTTTGGCATCTATACCTTTTACGTTTAAGTCTAGTTGTTTGTAAATGTCAAGCACTTGCTGAAATTCATCTTTGCGCAGCACACCGTTATCTACAAAAATGCCATATAAATTTTTGCCAACGGCACGACTAACCAACGTTGCAGCCACGGTACTATCAACACCACCGCTCAAGGCCATAATTACCTTGCCATCACCAATTTGTGCTTTTAGTTTTTCAACTGTTTCATTGATGAAAGATGCAGGCGTCCAATTTTGCGTACAACCACAAATGCTTACCAAGAAGTTTTTAATCAGCACCTTACCTTCGGTAGAATGGTATACTTCTGGGTGAAATTGTAAGCCATATAAAGGAAAACTGTTGGCAGTTGTTTTTTTGAAAGCCGCTACAGGTATGCTTTCTGTGGTTGCCAATACTTCAAAACCTTCTGGCAAAGCGACAATGCTATCGCTATGGCTCATCCACACTTGTGAGTTAGGGCTAATGTTTTTTAGTAAAATATCTTCACCATTTTTTGTTTGTAAAATAGCACGACCATATTCGCGTTTATTACTTTTATCTACACGACCACCATAGGTTTTAGCAGTTAGCTGCGCACCGTAACAAACACCTAAAACGGGCACTTTGCTATTTAAAGCCGCAATATCTACTGAAGGAAAATTTTCATCGTTTACACTACAAGGTGAACCACTTAAAATGATGCCTTTCAAATTATCTTCAATTACATAATTTCTGTTGTAGGGGATAATTTCGCAGTACACATTTGCTTCTCTAACGCAGCGAGCTATTAACTGGGTAAACTGGCTTCCAAAGTCGAGAATAAGTATTTTTTCGGTCATGCGGCGAAGGTAAATGAAACACTATAAAGGAAGAAGAAGAAAGTGAGAAGGCAAGAAGGCAAGAAGGCAAGAAGGCAAGAAGGCAAGAAGGCAAGAAGGCAAGAAGGCAAGAAGGCAAGAAGGCAAGAAGGCAAGAAGGCAAGAAGGCAAGAAGGCAAGAAGGCAAGAAGG
>JAAFHG010000123.1 GCA_013297585.1 Chitinophagales bacterium | reverse complement strand
AGCCGCGAAGGTATTTACAAAGCCAGAGAAATTTTGCTACAGCACATTGGCGACCCAATTACTATTAAAGAATTGAGCCGTAAAGTAGCCATGAACGAGTGCTACGTAAAAAAAGGCTTTAAAGAAATATTTGGCACTACTATTTTCGATTTTTACCAACAACAACGCATGGAACACGCAAAATATTTGTTGTACGAAAAAGCTTTAAGCGTTACAGATGTATCAGCACTTTTGGGTTACTCATCTATTTCACATTTTTCCGCAGCATTTAAAAAACATACAGGTTTAAAACCTTGTGACCTTCTAAAATAACCGCACACTTATTTTATTCAATACTTTCAAAGCTTGCTCTGCTATATATAGCATGAGTAAGCTTTTTTTGTACATATTGGTTGCAAAAGAGCCAATTAATAATGACAACAGGCTATACAAAGCCCTTCTTGCCTTATGCACAACCCTTTATGTAAAACTTGTTTTTAATTTTATTTAACAATTTATTGTTGCTTGATAATCAACAATAAGCTTGATGATGCCTCCTAAAAGCTGCGGATTTTACGCAGCTTTTGCACCGTATAAAGCCACACAAAAATTGCGGGTTTTACGCAGGTTTTTCTGCCAATTGCCATTATTGCATTTTAGCAAAGCCTTGCCTGTATAAATGATGATTTTTTGGTAATATCTTTACCAAAAAATATTAAATATGGCTATTAAGTACAAAACAATTAAACGTGGGCAGCCAGGCGTTGTAGGCGGCGGCACGCAAAAATTTTATGCAGCACCTGTAACTCAAGGTGAGCGAGATTTAGAACAAATAACCACCAGTGTAGAAAAAATTAGTACCGTAAGCGGGGCAGATATACGAGGGGTACTGTATGGAACGGTAGATGTAGTTACCGATGACCTTGCTAATGGGCTGATAGTACGCCTAGGCGATTTGGGTAGCCTGCGCCTAAGCCTCAGTAGCGATGGCTTTGCCACCGGGCAGAGGTAACTAGCAAGGCTATTAAAGATGCTAAAATAATTTTTACACCAGGCCCTAAATTAAAGGCCATGCTGCAAAACCTAAAGTTTGAGAAAGAAGCGTAAAAATTTCCTGAGCAAGCGAAGTAAATTTCGTAGGCAAGAAAATTATTTTCTTGCCTACAAAATTTTTTTCCCAAGCAAGAAATTTTAAAGGCATCACTACAAATCAATAACACCAACACAACAAATTATGAAAACAACACAACGATTATCATTTACCCTTTGCGCATTACTACTAGTAACCATAGGTTTTTGGGCTTGTAGAAAACAAGATTACCCTACTAAGCAAAACGAAGAATTAACCATATTGATTAACAAGGTACACAAATGGTATGACTCATCTGTATCTGTTAAAAGGGTAAAAGAAAATAGTCAAATAACAGTACTTTCTACAACTCAAAATAATATTGAACCCAATTAAACGTTACCCATTTTTATTGGGATAGTGCCTATATACATTATAACTCGCCAGACAGAAAAGGACTAACAGTACCAATTTACACGAATAAAAAAACGGGTGAGTTTATACAATTGGCTACCATAAATTATAATAATAAAACAAATGGCTATTTGGTAAGAACAATTCCTGATAGCATCTGGTATAGTACATATAAAAATACTAAACATTATAGTGAGGGCAGCGGTACAACATATATTTATTCACTTTCAGGCAAGTTTTTATCAAAAACCAATTTCAAGAACGGGCAGGTTATCACTACTTTAAATAACTACGCTTCAAATAGTGGCAATACCCAAACGTTCGACCAAGATTTGCAAGAAGTAACTGTATACTCAACAATCCATCACGGAACCGAATATCATGGAACCAGTTATTTTAGTACTTGGCGCGAGAATGGTGGGGTTGATGATGAGGACAGTGTACCTTATGAAGGTGAAGGCGGTGGAAGCGGCGGGGATAGTGGTGAAACAGCACCACCAAGTAATATTGTTGAAAAAGTTACCGATTCTTTAGAGAGTCCATGTATGGATAGTGCTTTTAATAAAGTAACTGATAGCACAATTAAAAACTACATAACAAAACTTTATAACCAGTTTTATATTACTTCAGGAAAGTTTGATTTAACAATTAAGGATGCACCTAATTTAGTAGTGAATGGCGATACTGTATTTGCATATTCTACCTATACAGGAAATATTTGGGAAATAAGCTTAAACAGCTCCTATCTAACAGATAGTCGATATAATATGTCAGAAGATGCTTGGGGTCAAATTATTATTCATGAGATTTTGCATAGTTTTATTTTTAGAAACTATAATGAGGTCTTTGTTGCCAATAGTGATCATCTCTTTATTTTCAAAAATTTTGTTAATCCTACTAGAGATTTGCTAATGAATTCTTTTGGTATGAGTGAATATAACGCAACTCGTTTAGCCTTAAATGGGATAAGAGATAATTGGGGGTATGCAGGTTTCGATTCTTTAAGTATTAATACTTATGGTGCAGGATTGCAAAGTATTGATTCTGTATTTACAGCTTATACAAAGGGCTCTTTAGGTAAAAAGTGTAATTAAATAAATTTTATGTTATGATGTTAAAAAAAATATTTTTAGCAATTACAACGTTCATCGTAATTAGAGTATCAGCACAATCTCAAATTAATATTCCTAAAATAAAAGATGACTCATCAATTACAAACAAAATTTACAGAAATATAAATAAAGATTTTTCAAATGATTTATTTAAACAATGTGGTACAGGTTTCTTTTTTTTAAAATTTTGTATTGATGATAAAGGGAGTGTTGTGAATATAATGGCTAGTAAAGGAGTACCAAAGCAAATGGACTCATTAATTAAGCGGATACTTATATCTACAAATGGGCAATGGGTAGGAAGTAACAATAATATTCCTTTTCTACTACCAGTTATTTATGGTTTAGGAAACTGCGATAAAGAAAATAATTTAAAGAAAAACCCAGAAACAGTTCAAGAAATGCTTGATGCTTTACCCAATATAAATGCTGAAACCAAAACAGGTATTTATTATAGTTTGTTACATATGATTGATTTTGCCGAGGATACCTCTATTACAAATAAAGGTACTATTTTAAATTGTTTTATTTTAGAGCCTATCCTTATAACAAGACCGAGAATTTAATTACACTTTTCCGCCCTTGTTGGTATGCCTTTTAGACAATGTGAATGGTTTGCCAACAAGTTTTTTAAAGATTGTTGGTGAAAGCAACGGCAACAAAAGGCAAAAAAACATACAGGTTTAAAACCTTGTGACCTTCTAAAATAACCGCACACTTATTTTATTCAATACTTTCAAAACTTTCTCTGCAATTTTATTGCATGAGAAAGTTTTTTATTTATAGCCTGCTGCTAACTATTGTTGCCTGCCAATCGAATACGCAAGTAGATACCATTGTTCATAATGCAGTTATTTATACAGTAGATAGTGCCTTTACTATAGCCGAAGCTATGGCTGTAAAAGATGGTAAAATTGTAGCTACTGGTAAAAATGATGATATCCTTAACCGCTTTGGTGCAAAGGAAACCATTAATGCGCAAGGCAAGCCTGTATATCCTGGATTTATTGATGCACATGCACACTTTTTAGGCTATGGGCAAGCTTGTTTCAAGTAAATTTATTTGGTTGTAGTACTTGGGATGAAGTGGTGAGCCGTGTACAAGATTTTGCCGCAAAACATCCCGATGAACCTTGGATAAAAGGTCGTGGTTGGGATCAAAATAAATTTCCCAATAAGCAATATCCTGTTAATGATAAATTGAATGAGCTGTTTCCAAATAAGCCAGTGTTTTTAACCCGTGTAGATGGCCATGCGGCGATAGCTAATCAAAAGGCTTTAGATATGGCTGGCGTTAAAGTTGGTGCTACTTTAACCGGTGGCGAGGTTGAAGTAAAGAACGGTAAGCTAACAGGTATTCTAATAGATAATGCAAAAGGTTTGGTGAGTGCCAAAATGCCCGTTGCAACCAAAGCCGATTACGAAAAATGGTTGCTTGCAGCACAAGAAAATTGCTTTGCGCAAGGGCTTACAACTGTTACAGATTGCGGATTAATGTACGATGATGTAGACAAAATTGATGCTTTGCAAAAAGAAAGCAAATTAAATATGCGCTTGTTTGTAATGTTAAGCGATGCTACTGATAACTACAATCATTACTTAGCAAAAGGGCCTTACAAAACCGATAAATTATTTGTAAACGGCTTTAAGGTTTATGCTGATGGTGCTTTGGGTAGCCGTGGTGCTTGCTTGCTACATCCTTACACCGATAAACCCAATTGGAGTGGTTTTTTATTAAATACAAAAGCACATTATGATAGTGTTGCAGCTTTGCTGGTTAATACCAAATTTCAAATGTGTACACACGCCATTGGCGATAGTGCTAACCGTGAAATACTGAACATTTACAACAAATATCTAAAAGGCAAAAACGATAAACGTTGGCGTATTGAACATGCTCAAGTAGTTAATGTGGCTGATTTTAATTTGTTTGGCACTGCAAGCGTTGTACCATCGGTACAGCCTACTCATGCTACTAGTGATATGTATTGGGCCACAGAACGCCTGGGTAACGAACGTATAAAAGGTGCGTATGCTTATAAGCAGTTATTGCAACAAAACGGCTGGCTGCCTTTAGGTACTGATTTTCCGGTAGAAGATATTAACCCTTTCAAAACATTTTTAGCATCAGTATTCAGGCAAGATGCCAAACAGTTTCCTGCTGGCGGTTTTCAAATAGGTAATGGTTTAACAAAAGAAGAAACTTTAAAAGGCATGACTATTTGGGCTGCAAAAGCCAGTTTTCTAGAGCAGGAGATTGGCAGCCTTGAAGTAGGTAAAAAAGCTGATTTTATAATGCTTGATAACGATATCATGAAGGCGGATGCAACTAATATTTTAACCATAAAACCATTACTTACCGTGGTTGGCGGCAAAAAAGTATTTGGCAAATAATGTCATTAGTTGTTGAGGTTAAAGCTTTTTTGTAGCAAATGAGCCAATTCTATGTCCTAGTTGTATGTTATTATTTTGTTCCAAAATAGCTTTGCTACTTCACTGTAACGCAATAGCAGTGTAGATTTCAGGTTTCTATTGTTATGTCATTAGCTGATATTTAACAAAAAAGCAGTTTTTAAACTTGGTAGATAATGGTTTCGTATTTATTTTTGTTGCTCGATTTTTCAATCGAATAAACAATATTTGTTAACGCCACTAAATTTCTATTTAACATGGCAGTAAAAATGAGACTACAAAGACACGGTAGCAAAAAACGCCCATTCTACTTTATAGTAGTTGCTGATGGTCGTGCACCGAGAGATGGTAAATTCATCCAAAAAATTGGTACTTACAATCCACTTACAGTACCTGCTACAATTCAATTAGATCGTCAAAAAGCATTAGAATGGTTGCACAAAGGTGCTCAACCTACTGATACTGTTCGTCGTATCTTGTCTTTCAAAGGCGTATTGTTCTTGAAGCACTTATTACGTGGTGTATCACTTGGTTTGTTTGATGATGCACAAGCAATGGTAAAATTCCAAGCTTGGCACGATGAACACGAGGCTAATATTTTGCGTCGTAGCGATGCACATAAAAAATCGCAGAAAGACCGCAGAAACGTACCTGTAGTACGCAAAGTAGAAGCTGCACCAGTTGCTACTGAAGTGCCTCAGGCAAGTGAAGAAGCATAAAATCTTTCACCAGTACAAAAAGGTTTCAATCTAGTAGGTTGAAACCTTTTTTCTTTTATAGCCTATTGTAACTCTTTTTTCTCGTTTAAATATAATTGCGGCATTAAAAATAACTGTTCATTGAATTTTTTTTAAAATAATTTCAAAGGTTAATCAGAGCCTTTATTATAAAAAAGTTATTTTTTATATGCGTTTAACTCTGGCTGTAAAATTTGTCAAGCGCACCCAAAAGCTAAGGCTTAATATTTTAATAGATATATGTTTTATATTCTTTTGTAAACACTATTAGCAAAGTATTAACAATAAATTATTTTTCACTGATGCACAATAACAAGTAGATAGGTCTCTTGTTAAAGCGATTACGTTGCATCTTTGTGATTAACGTAACAGCTAATTTATTTGTATTATGGCAAGCCAACACTCTAATCAACTTATTAACGAAACAAGCCCTTATTTGCTACAGCATGCGCATAATCCTGTTAACTGGATGCCTTGGGGCGATGAAGCATTGCAAAAAGCAAAGGACGAGAACAAACCTATTTTGGTAAGCATTGGCTATGCGGCTTGTCATTGGTGCCATGTAATGGAAAGAGAAAGTTTTGAAGATGAAGGCACCGCATCAATTATGAATGCGCACTTTGTTAATATAAAAATTGATAGGGAAGAGCGCCCCGATTTAGACCACATATACATGGATGCAGTACAAGCCATGACAGGCAGTGGCGGCTGGCCATTAAACGTGTTTTTAACACCAGACTGTAAACCATTTTTTGGGGGTACATATTTTCCCCCGGTGAGGGCTTATAATAGAATGAGTTGGAAAGAAACTTTACATGCAATTCACCAATCTTATCAAGAGAAAAAACACGAAATAGAAGCACAGGCAGAAAATATGATGAATCATTTGCTAAATGCAAATGCTTTTGGCATTAGTAAAATTGGCGAAGCTGAAAAGCCAACTGTATTTACACAAGCCAATTTGGTGCATATTGCAGAAAATATATTAAAGCAAGCCGATACAGAATGGGGCGGTTTTGGTAATGCACCTAAATTTCCACAAACATTTTCTATACAGTTTTTGCTAAGGCATTACCATTTTACAAAAAACGAAGCGGCATTACAGCAAGCATTGTTAAGCTTAGATAAGATGATTTATGGGGGCATTTACGATCAACTAGGCGGTGGTTTTGCTAGGTATAGTACTGATAATAAATGGCTAGTACCGCATTTTGAAAAAATGTTGTACGATAATGCGCTATTGCTTGGCGTGTTGTCTGAAGCGTATCAAGTAACGCATAATAAACTTTACGCAGAAACCATAGCGCAAACTATAGGGTTTATTGAACGAGAAATGCTGCATACTAATGGTGGCTTTTACAGCGCATTGGATGCTGATAGTGAAGGTATAGAAGGCAAGTTTTATACATGGACAAAAGATGAAATTGAAGCATTGTTAGGTAGCGATAGTTTATTGTACTGCGAGTATTACAATGTAGTAGCAGAAGGCAATTGGGAACACATAAATATATTGTGGGTACAAGAGCCACTACAAGATTTTGCAGAACGCAAAGCCATAGAAGCACACGATTTAAAAGCTATTATACAGCGTTGCAATGCCAAATTATTTGCGCAACGTAATACAAGAATTCGCCCACAGCTTGATGATAAAATATTACTAGGTTGGAATACTTTAACCATAACTGCTTTGTGTAAGGCTTATGCAGCAACGGGTGTAGAGCGTTACAAACAACTAGCCATCAATAATTATCAGTTTTTAGTAAATGCTTTTGAGGCAAATGATGGTGCATTGTATCATACGTATAAAAATAATCAAGCTAAAATACCTGCATTTTTAGATGACTATGCTTACTACATTCAAGCTTGTATTCATTTGCAAGAAATTACTGGCGAATCATTATATCTACTTAAAGCAAAAGTCCTTACTGAGTATGTTATTGCAAATTTTGTAGAAGTAGATACAGGCTTTTTTTACTACACACATCAGCATCAAACAGATGTAATTGTACGAAAGAAAGAAGTGTATGATGGTGCTGTACCATCTGGTAATGCAATAATGGCTAGTAATTTATTGTACTTGGGTATTGCTTTCAACGAAACAAATTGGCAAAGCCATGCAATTGATATAACCCAAAATTTGAGCACTGCAATAAGTAGATATCCAACATCGTTTGGTGTGTGGGCAAGTTTGGTACAATTACAAACAAATGGTATTAAAGAAATAATAGTAACGGGTTTAAACGCATTACAATATATTAAACCACTATTAAAAATATTTTTACCGAATAAAATTATGCAAACTGCTATTGCTTTTAAAAATGGTTTTGTATTGTTAGATCAAAAAGAATTTAATGATGAGTCAATATTTTATATGTGCGAGAACTATGCTTGTAAAGAGCCAGAAAATAATTTTATGATTTTTTTATCAAAATTGTAACAGAGAAATAAGTGCGCTATTGAAATATTTGCTATTTTGGCAGTTCCAAATAGTTTACTTTTAAATTACCATAAAAAACATTACTGGTAAAGAACCTTTAAAACAAGCGTACTGACTAATTTCTACATTGTAGTGTAAAAAAATTGCGAACAAAAACCAAACTGAATTTTTAAACGGTTTTTACCTATATATTTGTCATTACCTGTTAATAGTTTTTTATGATGATAAACCGAAACAATCTTTTATCAGTTTCCCTATTGCTACTTGTATTTGCAAGTTGTTCAAAATCGAAGAGCAAGTCTAAGGGCGGTGGTCCAGATGATGGGCAAGTAAGGGGCGTAGCACCATCTGCTAAGCAAAGTATGAATCCCCCATTTGGTATGGTATATGTACCGCCAGGTACTTTTCACATGGGGCCAAGCGATGAGGATATCAATTACACGTTTACTGCAAGAAATCGCCAAGTATCTATCCCTGGTTTTTGGATGGATGCAACTGAAATTACTAATAACAAGTATCGGCAGTTTGTAATTTGGGTGAGAGATTCTCTTGCCGCAAAAGAATTAGGTTATTATAAATCTGCACCGGGAGGCAATGGTGACTCTGCGATAGCCATTGATTGGGTAAAAGCCAGAAATATCAAATATGATGCTTCTAACCTTGAAAAATTGGGCAATAAGCTAATTTTAGCGCCTGATAATAGATTAAATGGCAAAGCCGATATTGATCCCGATAAATTAATGTATCATTCTGAAATATTTGAGCTTGCTGAAGCAGCAAAAAGGGAAAACGCAGGTGTTGCACGTAAAAATTTTATTACACGAAAGGATACCAAAATTTATCCCGATACATTGGTGTGGATGAGAGACTTTTCTTACTCTTATAATGAGCCAATGACCAAAAGATATTTCGCTCACCCTTCTTTTGGTAACTACCCTGTAATTGGGGTAAGTTGGAAACAGGCTATTGCCTTTTGCCATTGGAGAACACACATACAAAACGATTATTTAGACAGAAAGAAGATGGCGGTTGAAAGCGACTATCGCTTGCCAAGTGAGGCAGAATGGGAATACGCAGCTAGGGGTGGTAGAAGTAATTCTATGTTTCCTTGGGGTAACTATTATCTAAGAAATAAAAAGGGCTGCTTGCTAGCCAATTTTAAACCAGGACGTGGTAACTATGCTGAAGATGGCGGTTTCTATACAGTTCGTGCTGATGCTTACTGGCCTAATGATTATGGCTTAT
>JAAFHG010000216.1 GCA_013297585.1 Chitinophagales bacterium | reverse complement strand
TAATGTAGCCGCATGGTATTTATACTTAGATCAAGAATTTGTGTATGTAGGCGATGCTGGTGTGGTAGAACCAAGTGGCAAAACAAGAAGAGAAGGTATTGATGTGATTGCTCGTTACCAGTTTAATGCGCATCTATTTGCCAATGTAAACATCAACTTTACCAAACCAAGAACCATCGGTGCAAACAAAGGCGAAGATTATATTCCTTTAGCCCCAACAGCAACAAGTACAGGCGGTTTATTTTACAAAAACAAAGAAGGTTTCAATGGCAGCCTCACTTACCGCTACATAAAAAATCGCCCAGCCAATGAAGATAATAGCATTGTAGCAAAAGGTTATTTTATGGTAGATGCTGCAATGAACTATACTAAACCAAAATATGAAATTGGATTAGCACTAGAAAATATAGGCAATATTAAATGGAACGAAGCACAATTTGCAACAGAATCAAGATTACAAAACGAGCCAATGGGTAGTTCGGTAAATGAGCTACATTTTACACCCGGCACACCATTTTTTATTAGAGCCAAATTGGCTGTATTTTTTTAATTAATAGTTTCACACAAAGGGTACAAGGGCGACAATGAATAAGATTATATATTTTTTTATATAACAATACCCTTGAAGCTTTTTATTCTTTGTAAACTTTGTGTGAAACTTCTTTTATGTCACTATCACAACATTTTTTTCATCAAGTATTGGTAGGTTTTTGAATCGTAAAATAACATTGGCTGTAACCACAACATCACGCTGGCAATAATCTACAATGCGTTGCAGGTCATTTTCTTTGTAATATACTTCTTGCACCATACTGCCATCCATATCGGTTTTAGAGGTTGGAATGCCTAGCACATTTGCCAATAAATGCAATGAGATATAATTCTTATAATCACCAAACTTCCACCAAGCAAGGGTATCAAACATTTTTACATCCCAAGGTCGCTTGTCTTGCAGTTGCAAATACTCTGGTAAAGGCAATCTGTTTATCAATAATCTTCTACAGATAAAAGGGATATCAAATTCTCTAATATTATGCCCGCCAAACTGAAATTGTTTTTGATGTTGGTACATTTTATCGCAAAGCTTCACAAATTCTTGCAATAATTTTCTTTCATCATCACCATATACACTTTTCATTTTTAAGCAGATTTGCTTCTGCTCATTCTCATATAAAAATGCAGTAGAAATACATATAATCTTTCCAAATTCAGCTAAAATACAGGCTTTCATTTTATAAGTTTCTTCTGGCGGTGCATTTTCTGGCACGGTTTTAGAAATTTTTTCGCACCAAAGGCTTTGCCATTCGGCATTAAGACTACCAAAGTCTGCCGCCGAAGGCACAGTTTCTATGTCTAACAATAATAAATTGGCTAGCATACTTAAATAAAATTATTTTCACTGTCTTAAAAAACGAAAATTATGAGTTACACACCCTCTGCAACACCGCAAAACTACCAACAACAACCTAAAGATAATCGTAACGTAATATACGGTATTCTTGTTGGCGCATTATTATTAACATGGGGCTACATTATTTATGACAAAAGCCAAACTAAAGAATTAATTGCGGGTAAAGATGCTCAATTTACAAGCGTTACCAGCGCTAAAGATTCTATTCAGCAAGAATATAACCTAGCTTCTGCTAAACTTGATTCTATGGCAGGTACCAATGTAAAACTAGAAGGTGCGTTGGCTGAAAAAAATAGCGACATCATTAAGCTTAAGCAAAACATTAATGGCATTTTAAAGAAGAAAAATGCAACTGACAGCGAGTTGAAACAAGCGAAGGAAATGATTGCAGAATTAAATGGCAAAATTGATAACTTATTTGCAGATTTAGAAAAAGCAAAAGCAGAAAATCAACAATTAACAGCTACTAATACACAGTTAAATAACGACAAACAGCAATTATCGGCTGAAAAACAAGCCATTGCAGAAAACTTGGCGGCTACAGATGCTGCTAAAAAAAGTGTAGAAGATTTAGCATCTACCCTACATGCATCTAATATTGCAATTGGGGCTATTAATGTAAAAAATAGTGGTAAAGAAAAAGAAACCACAACCGCTAAACGTGCTGATTTACTTCGTTTTTCGTTTGATTTAGATGAAAACCGTGTAGCACCAAGTGGCAATAAGCAGCTATATATTGCAGTTGTTGGGCCAGATGGTAAAGCCATTAGTAATGGTACAAGTTTTAACACAAGAGATGCAGGCGAAAAACTATACACTGAAAAAGTAGAAGTAATGTACGAACAAGGCAAACGTAAAAATGTAAGCTTTGATTGGAAACAAAAAGATGCGAACTACCAAACTGGTGATTATAAAATTCAGATTTACCACAACGGTTTTAAAATAGGCGAAGGTGTAAAAACCTTAAAAAAAGGTGGCTTGTTTAGCTAAACACTTTTATCCCAGAAATTTAACAAAGGCAACCTAAAGCGGTTGCCTTTGTTGTTTGGTAAATGTGACAATTGAAGTGTTAATTTGTAAAAAATTGCTTGTTATGATAGATAAAAATATTTCGGTAATTGGTGCTGGTACAATGGGTAATGGTATTGCACATGTATTTGCCCAACATGGCTTTTCAGTTACACTTATTGATATAAACCAAGCACAACTTGATAAAGCGATAATAACCATTATCAAAAACTTAGACAGACAAGTAGCCAAAGGCACTATTACAGAAGTTAAAAAACAGGCAACGCTTGCCAATCTTAGTACTCAAACAAGTATTGAACTAGGTGTAGCCAATGCAGAATTAATAGTAGAAGCTGCTACTGAAAACATTGATTTAAAACTGTCAATTTTTAAACAACTAGATGCTTTTGCACCTACAAATGCCATTCTAGCTTCTAACACCTCTTCTATTTCTATTACCAAAATTGCAAGTGTAACTAAGCGTCCAAGCCAAGTAATTGGTATGCACTTTATGAATCCTGTACCGGTGATGAAATTGGTAGAAATTATTAATGGTTATGCTACAAGCGAAGCTGTTACAAATACTATAAATGAGCTTAGTAAGCAGTTGCAAAAAGTACCATGTGTTGTAAATGACTACCCCGGTTTTATTGCCAACAGGATATTAATGCCAATGATTAATGAAGCCATTTACAGTTTATACGAAAACGTAGCAGGTGTTGAAGAAATAGATACCGTTATGAAGCTTGGTATGGCGCACCCAATGGGACCATTGCAGTTAGCAGATTTTATAGGTTTAGATGTGTGTTTAAGTATTTTAAAAGTTTTACAAGATGGCTTTGGTAATCCAAAATACGCACCTTGCCCTTTATTGGTAAATATGGTAACAGCAGGTAAACTAGGTATTAAAAGTGGAGAAGGATTTTACAATTACGTACCTAGTGGTAAATTAATAGTACCAAGCAATCGTTATAACAGAAAAATGTAACTCTATGAGTTGCATTTTTCTGTTATAACGTATTTATCTACTATTGACTAAAAACAAATAGTCAGCGATAATAAAACTATATGATTATTTTTCTGAAGGCGACTTTTTGCCAGCATTTAGTTTTTCTAATACAGCGTCTAATCTTCTTTCTTTAGTATCTTTTCTTTTAGCCTCTTCTATCCAACTTACATATTCTTTTTGATGCGTAACAGATAAAGAAGTAAAGAAATCTTTTGCTTTTTTATGCTTTGCAAATACTTTTTCTAATTCGGCAGGAGGAACAATAAGCCTTTTCTCAAAATCAACTGTTGGTACCACAACTGCGGGTGGATTAGCATCTGCTATAGCTTTTAATTTTGCGGCCAGTTCTTCATTCTTTTTAAACCGCATAGCTACCCAAACATTGTCTATTTCAATTACTTCACCACCTTCGTAAGCATGTTGCGTTAAATAAGCCCATGTACAATCTCTATTTAAATCACTTACAATTTTACTAGTTGGCTTAGGATATGCTATCCACAACTTACTAGCAGCATTTAAGGCAGGAAACACCTCCTTTAGTACGTTAGTTAACTGATTTTGATTAATTGCGAATACTAAAGCAAACTCAACTTTTTTACTTTTTAAAAGTGGAGTTACATTTTTTGCATACGTTAATTTTGCAAATTGTTTCTCAATAGAAGAGGGTATTCCTTGAATTAAAAGGGTTTTCTCATCCTTCAATTCTAACTTTTCAAATAAACTTTGATTGGACATCCTAAAGAACTTATAGTAAGTGAATCTATTAAATAGGCTGCGAAGTTAAAAAAATGTAATCGTAAAAGACAATAAAAAAGCTGCTATTTTAAAAAAACGCTGCTTTTGAACATAAAGAATATAATTTTTAACATTTTATGGCTTATAATATTTACTTATTGTATCATCCATGATGCTTTGTAATTGTGTAATTCGATTAGCATCGCTAGGGTGTGTGCTTGCAAATTCAGGTGGTTTTTGGTTACCACCACTTGCGGCGCTCATTCTCTGCCAAAATTTAACGGCTTCTCTTGGGTCGTAACCAGCTAGTGCTGTAAACATTAATCCAAATTTATCTGCTTCGTATTCGTCTTTACGTGCAAAAGGCAACATTACGCCATACTGCGATCCTAAACCATAAGCACTATTAAACAGTGCTTGTGTTTCCTGTGGTTTGTTTGCCAAAGCCACAGATAATGCTTGCCCGCCTAATTGTTGTAGCAAGCCCGTGTTCATACGTTGTTTACCATGGCTTGCTAAAGCATGTGTAACTTCGTGCCCAACTACCACTGCCAAGGCTGCATCGTTTTGAGTAATGGGCAAAATACCTGTGTATACAACTATTTTACCACCTGGCATACACCATGCGTTGGCTTCCTTACTGCTTACAGTGTTTATTTCCCATTTATAGCTTTCTAACTCGGCAGATTTGCCCATATCTGCATAATATTTTTTTACAGCTGCAATTATTCTATTACCTACCCTATTTACACTCGCTGCATCGCTACTACCTGCTGTAAGTACTTTATTAGTACTTAAAAATTGTTTATATTCTGTATTGGCGGCAGCCATCACTTCTGCATCTGATATTAGGCTCAATTGGCTTTTACCAGTAATGGTGTTTTGTGTGCAAGCCGAAAAAAAGATGGTTGTGCTTAATAGAACAACGCTTAAAAATTGTTTTGTCATAATTGTTTTTGATTTCTTTTATATCCTAACTAATAGATGATTTCTATTAAAACAAAAAACGTCGAAAGGTAACTTCTTCGACGTTTTAGCAAAATAAATATCATTCCATTATTTTTTTTGTTTTCTTCTATCTCTATACTTTAATATGGGTACTTTACTTTCGGTACCTTTTAAAATTCGACCTATGTTTTTTTGGTGCGTTAGTACAATCATTAATGCTACTACTACTGCAAAAATTCTATACAGCGTCTCCTTTTCATTAAAAATAAATAATATAAATACCATAAAAGCAATACCTGCCAAAATAGAACTTAATGATACAAAACGTGTAAGATATAGTACTAATAGAAATACACCCACACAACATAAAGCTACTAATGGTTGAATAGCCACAGCCATACCAAACAATGTGGCTACACCTTTGCCGCCTTTAAAATCGGCCCAAATTGGAAATATATGACCAATGACAGACGATAAACCTAAACCAATCATTAAGTTGGTTCTGTCGAGCTCGTTTATGTGACCCAAATATGTTGGCAAAAACACATACAAAGAAGTGGCAATAACGCCTTTAAGCATATCTACAAGCATTACAAAAGTA
This sequence comes from Chitinophagales bacterium, assembly GCA_013297585.1. Taxonomy (GTDB): domain Bacteria; phylum Bacteroidota; class Bacteroidia; order Chitinophagales; family Chitinophagaceae; genus Parasediminibacterium. Next base: position 845 of record JAAFHG010000216.1, on the reverse strand, counting down.
CCCCATTGCTTACCAAGAACACGAAATGTATTAGTGGCACCAGCATTACCACTGCCATAATCTCTTATATCAATATCAAAAAAATACCTGCTCACCCAAACGCTTGTGGGTATAGAACCAATTAGATACGCTAGAACGATGAAAAAAATTTCCTTCATGCAATAGTATTTAAAAAGTGCATATGTTTTTCAATATAAAGCCGACTATCTTTTAAAAAAATATATCGCTACACATTTTATAAAAACGCTGCACCTGGTTAAAGTGATTTCACAAATATATGGGTTAAGACTTAAAATTCATAATTCCTTAACACAAAATCTGGCTAATTATGCTACAAAATGTAGCGCAATCCACATGCCTTTTTGTATAGTTACTTGATGTTTCCAATTAAATTTCAATGCTTCTGCTAAAATATCAGCCTCATCTTCTTGTAGCAAGCCGCTTAATAAAACTTCGCCACCTAAACCTACGTCATCTGCTAAATAGGCAATATTATCAAGGATAATATTTTTGTTAATGTTGGCAATCACAATATTAAATTTTGTATCAAGTTTGGCGGTATCTGCTTTATCTATGGTAGTGTATTTACAATTATTAGCAGCTAAGTTTTCGGTTGCATTTTCTATACACCAATCATCATAGTCAATACCTAATATAGATTTACTACCTAGTTTTTCGGCTAAAATAGCCAAAATACCTGTACCCGTACCATAATCAAATACCGTTTTATTGGTAAAATCAATGTCTTTCATCAGCTGCATTACCATATAGGTTGTAGCATGGTGCCCCGTGCCAAAACTCATTTTGGGCGTAATTACAATTTCATGTGTAACACCTTGCATTGG
>JAAFHG010000683.1 GCA_013297585.1 Chitinophagales bacterium | reverse complement strand
AGTTATTTTCTACAACGGTACTTAATGCAGGAAAGCTTTCTCTAATATCGGTGGTAAACCATCTAAAAATAGTTTCGGCAGCTTCTAGCAGGCGGCGTATAATTATACATTGCTCGCCTGTAAGTACGGCGCCTGGTATGGCTAATAGCTTTAGCTCTTTTTGTACGCTGGTAGTAAAATCGTTAGGGAAATGGCCGCCACCATCTAAAATACTTTTAAACTCACTTGTTTGTTTTAGGGAGGCTTCAATAAACGCTAACTTAGTATGTATGCGCAAGTTTTCAATGGCATTTTTTGCATACTCCGTTCGGCTGTAAGCAAGTAAATACCCTTTTACTTTGTCAAACTCTAATTGTTGTAAACTACTTTCTGGATAAAATTTCAAAATACGTCAATTAATCATCTAACTTCAATACAGCCAAGAAAGCTTCCTGCGGCACTTCTACATTACCAATTTGGCGCATACGTTTTTTACCTTCCTTTTGTTTTTCCAATAACTTGCGTTTACGGCTAATATCACCACCATAACATTTGGCAGTAACATCTTTACGCATTGCACTAATATTTTCACTAGAAATTATTTTAGCACCAATAGCAGCTTGTATGGCTATTTGAAATTGCTGGCGTGGTAATAATTCTTTTAACTTTTCGCAAAGCTTGCGGCCAAAATCTTGGCTGCGTGCACGGTGTATTAAAGCGCTTAGGGCATCTACTTTTTCGTTGTTAAGCAGTATATCCATTTTTACAATATCGCTTGGGCGCATATCAATGGGGTGGTAATCAAACGAAGCATAGCCACGGGTTTGCGATTTTAATTTATCGTAAAAATCAAATACAATTTCAGTTAAAGGCATTTCAAACGTAAGCTCTACACGGGTTGGCGTTAAATAGCCTTGGTGTACAAGCATACCACGCTTACCAATACATAGGTTCATAATATTACCAATATATTCTGGCTTGGTAATAATTTGTGCTTTAATAAAAGGCTCTTTAATTTCATCAATACGCACGGCATCGGGCATTTCGGTTGGGTTGTTTACCACTATTACTTCGCCCTTGGTGGTTTTAGCTACAAAGCTTACGTTTGGTACGGTGGTTATAACAGTTTGATTAAACTCTCTTTCTAAACGCTCCTGTATAATTTCCATATGCAGCAAGCCTAAAAAGCCACATCTAAAACCAAAACCTAGGGCTTGTGAAGTTTCTAGCTCAAATGTTAAAGAGGCATCGTTTAGTTGTAGTTTTTCCATACAATCTCTCAACTCCTCAAAAGCATCTGTTTCTACCGGAAAAATACCAGCAAATACCATCGGCTTAACTTCTTCAAAACCCTTAATATCATCAGCACAAGGGTTATTAGCCAAAGTAATGGTATCTCCAACCTTTATTTCTTTCGCATTTTTTATACCCGTAATAATATAGCCTACATCACCAGCTCTTACTTCACTTTTTTGCTCCATGCCTAGCTTTAAAATACCTACCTCATCAGCAATGTATTCGTTACCAGTATTAAAAAACCTTATTTTATCGCCCTTTTTAAGTGTACCATTAAAAATACGGAAGTACACAATTATACCTCTAAAACTATTAAAAACACTATCAAACATTAATGCCTGTAAAGGTTCATCAACATTACCTTTGGGTGCAGGTATTCTATCTACTATAGCGGCTAAAATTTCATCAATACCAATGCCGCTTTTTCCGCTGGCTAGTAAAATCTCCTCTTCTTTACAACCAATTAATTCTACAATTTGGTCTTTTACTTCGGGTATCATGGCCCCGTCCATATCAATTTTGTTGATAACGGGTATAATTTCCAAATTGTTTTCTAGCGCTAAATATAAATTGCTAATGGTTTGTGCTTGTATACCTTGTGTAGCATCTACCAATAACAAAGCGCCTTCGCATGCGGCTAAGGCACGGCTTACTTCGTAACTAAAATCTACGTGGCCGGGTGTATCAATAAGGTTTAGGGTATACATTTCGCCCCTAAATGGATAATTAATTTGTATGGCTTTACTTTTAATGGTAATGCCTTTCTCCCTTTCCAAATCCATATCATCTAGTACTT
>JAAFHG010000257.1 GCA_013297585.1 Chitinophagales bacterium | reverse complement strand
CTTCATTAAAGCTTTGAATACTCTCAAGATCTAAGTGATTGGTTGGTTGGTCTAGAATAATACAGTTAGGGTTTTGCAACATCATTTTGCTTACCATGCAACGCACTTTTTCACCGCCACTTAGTACGTTATTTTTCTTCATAATATCATCGCCACTAAACAACATTTTACCAAAGAATCCACGTAAAAATGGTTCATCAGCATCGGTAATATGTGCAGGTACAAAATTTCTTAACCAATCCAATAAGGTTTCACCACTTTTAAAGAACTCGTTATGTTCTACTGGTAGGTAAGCTTTGGTAACAGTTGTGCCCCATTCAAACTTACCTGCATCTGCTTGCATATTATCGTTAATAATCTCAAAGAAGCTAGTTACAGCCGATGGATCTTTACTTAAAAATGCAATCTTATCACCTTTATTTACACTAAAGTTTACTTTGTCAAATAATTTACGGCCATCTACACTTTTACTAAGGTTTTCAATATTCAAAATTTGATTACCTACTTCACGCAATGGCTGGAAAATGATACCAGGATATTTACGGTTACTTGGTTCTATCTCTTCAATAGTTAATTTTTCTAAGGCTTTTTTACGAGATGTTGCTTGCTTACTCTTAGAGGCATTGGCAGAGAAACGAGCGATAAAATCTAACAACGCAGCGCGTTTGTCTTCGTTCTTTTTGTTCTTGTCGTTCAACTGACGAGCGGCTAGTTGGCTACTCTCGTACCAAAACGTATAGTTACCAGTAAAGGTTTTAATTTTAGATCTGTCTACATCAGATACGTGCGTACACACAGTATCTAAAAAGTGTCTATCGTGACTTACAACTAATACAATATTTTGATAATCGGCTAAGAAGTTTTCTAACCAACCAATTGTTTCAATATCCAACCCATTCGTAGGCTCATCTAATAACAAAATATCAGGATTACCAAACAGTGCTTGCGCCAATAACACACGCAATTTTAAGTTACTTGGTATATCCTTCATCAAGCTTTGCTGATACTTTTCTTCTATACCAAGGCTGCTTAATAAAGTTGCAGCATCACTTTCAGCCGTGTAACCACCCATTTCACCAAACTCACCCTCAAGTTCACTCGCCTTCATGTAATCGTCTTCAGTTGCATCAGGATCCATATAAATTGCATCTTTCGCCTGCATTACTTCCATCATTTTTTTGTGCCCCATCAACACCGTGTTCAGTACCGTTTCTTCATCAAAAGCGAACTGATTTTGGTTTAGCACCGCCAAACGTTCACCAGGTGTAATATCTACAGTACCCTTATTTGGCTCAATTTCACCAGCCAAAATCTTCATAAAAGTCGATTTACCAGCACCATTTGCCCCAATAATACCATAGCAGTTACCCTTAATAAAGTTGATGTTCACCTCATCAAACAACACCCTTTTACCATACGCTAGGGTTACATTTCTTGCACTAATCATGTGTTATATTCTATTTTCGAAGTTAGAAGTACGCTTTTTCGAGCGGCAAATGTAAGGCTAAGACGCCACTTTTTTAATAGTGATATTCTGGTTATTAGCAATTATACTGCTACTAAGTACTGCTTGCAAGTTTATGGTAAGTTTATAAAGTAATTAGTAATTTTCTTTTGCTTGCTGAGAAGCGAAATGATAGCAATTATTAAATTGTAATATAATTTAATAATTGCTATTTAGTTCGGCTTTACTGCCGCCCCTATCAGCGATACATCTACTAATTCTAGCGATAATACCATATTTTTAACGGCTTCTTTGTAGGCTTTAAAATGTGGTGTGGTTATATGGTGCTGATAGGCTGTGGTATCTGCATAAATTTCAAGTATGGTAATACTGCTTGGGTCTTTTTTATCGGCTACTGCATAGTATGTAAGCACACCGGGTTCTTGTGCTATGGCAGTTTGCATTTGTGTTTTTAAGGCGGCTTGGTATTGAGGTAATTGCGCTGCATCCACCTTTATTTTGGCCAATCTTACCATTTGTTCTTTTTGTTGTGCAATAGCTATTTGCTGCCATAAGCAAGCAGTTATTAATAGGATGATAAAACTAGTTTTTCTCATGGTGAGGTATTAATTGTTGATAATAGCAAGCATTATCTGAGCTAAAGATAGCTTTCTCAAATGCTTGTTTGCGCAATGCTGGTAGTTTTTTGAATCTTCTCATTCTTAGCCTATCAACTTGCTTTAGTGTTCTAAAATCATAAGTAAATGCGTGCATCATTATTACTTCTATGCTATTACAAGTATCATATAAGTTGATAACGGCTGTTTCTATACCAACGTTGCGAAGTGTAATTTGCTTCACTGCATTAGGTATCTGTATCTCAAATAAACCGCTCATATCTGTTTTGCCAACCAAAACTGTGTCATTAATGTAGATGTGGGTAAGCGCAAAGGCTTCTAAATCCTCAGCTATTACTTTGCCTTTAATCGTTTTATTTTGCGCATATAGGTTAATAGCAGTAAGCAGTAACACTAGCAGTATAATTGGGCATTTTTTCATTTTGTTTGAATCTCTTTACACACTAGCACACTAGCGCAGGTCTCTGACCTGTGCTAACACGTCACTTAGTTGTAACTATTAAATCTCATTAAGTTCTAGTAGCCCTTTTTTGTTTGTATAAAAATCTATCGCACTACTAAATTTCCATTCTTCTGGTTGCCACACAAAGCCTGCTCTTACAGGATTTTCATCCAAATAATCCAACCGTTGCTTATAATTATCTGAGTAATGGTCAAGCAAAATTGGATGATTCTCATGTTGCCAAAATTGAAACCGAACATTAGATTGATTCAGTTTGCCATGCTTCTCAAATATATCCAACATCCATTGCTTTTTACTTTCTTTAGGATTATTAATAATAGCATCTATTAGTTTGATGGCTGTAAAGCTTTTAATATTTTTCAGCACCAAACCTGGGTTACCATCTTTAAATGAGCAAATCATGTGAAAATGATTTGGCATTAATACCCATGCATGTATCTGTAATCCTTGATGTTGTTGGCAAAATCTAAAACTATCTAACAAAATATCTCTGTAAATATTTCTTGTAAAAACATCTACCCAATCTACCACCGTTGCAGTTACAAAATAAACACCATCTGCATTTACAAATTTGTATTTACTGCTCATAATTAGTTAATCATTTACGCTGTAATTTACAATCAAGTGACGCTGTAGCAGACTAGCGCAGGTTTCTGACCTGTGCTGTATGTTACTTAGTTTTAAATATTCTAAATGTATGTTTTTACCTCTTAATTAAATACAATCAAGTGACGCTTTAGCACTGGTCAGAGACCAACGCTAGTGGTCAAATTATCTAGCCATTTCTTTCACCATATTTTTAACCATAATAAGCAATAACGTGGCTAGCTAATCGTGCTAGTTCGTTATTTTTTTAATCTGCTCATATAATATCCAATAAGCAACAAAACAAATCCAAAGAAGAAAATTAAAAGGTTGGCGTCAATATTGGAAAATATTGGTGGAACGCCATTTGGATCTGATAATGTGCCACCATACAAATGTGCTATTATAGAATTTGAAAGAAAACCACCCAAAACAATCGTTCCTAGAATACATGAAATTCTAATTGACAATACTCGTTCTGTTTTCTTTGACCATAATAGATAAATACTTAAAAGAGCAACTCCAAATGTGATAATTACTTGCCAAACTACATGAAATCTGGCATGTCCTGGCCAAAGTGGATTTTCAGCATGTGTTTTGTTGAAGTCAGCAATAGGCGGTATAAAGCCATAAATAATGGTTGCCACAGTCATCAATATTTTCCCCGTTTTTTGTTTTGTTGTCATTTGTATGTTATTTAAAGTGTATTAAACGGTTGTTATTTATCAAGCTTCATAATCTTTAATCCAATCTTCAAAATCTGCTTTTGTTACAAGTTGCCCGTATGCTGAATTATTGTCAAAGTAAATGTTCTCTGTAGTTGACCTCGCAAATTGTACACTTTCAACACAAACATTTTCAAACCTTGCATTGGTCAAATCGGCTTCTCTAAAATCACAAGTCTTAACACCGCCATTAATAAACTTTGCATTTCTCAAATTCGCTTTTCTGAAACTTATGTATAATGAACAGTCCTCAAAAATTATGTCTTCAAGATTTTGCCCTTCAAAGCTTTCATTCTCCATATCCAAATTATCAAAATAGCGTTGCCCTTGTTGATATTTTTCCAAAACGTAAGGAACTAAATTAGTCTTATGCATTAATTTTCAAACCGTTAAAAATGTCAATAAGTTGTAAATAATATTAGCTCACTACTAAGCAAGGCTTTAGAATTGGTAAGATACTATCGCAGGACGGGGAAATTTATTTTCCCCCTAGCAATAACTGTTTAGCAATTTCAGTTGTAACACTTACTAGCAACTCCTTTATTACCTCCAAACCTACTTTTTGTGCTTTAGCCCAAAACTTAGTAAGCCTTTGAAAAATTTGTCCTTTTGTTTGTCTAGTTAAATCATCTTTAATTTTTGCTGCTTCGGCTTCAAGTTCATCTAATTCAATAATTTTTGCTGGCTCTGCATTCGCTTTTAGGGCAATAAGTTTGGATTTTGCCGTTTCTAAATATTCGTCTAAAAAGAGTTGTTGTTTCAAATCAAAAGAAGATGTATTTGCATCTTCGTCCATTAATTTAAACTCTTTTTCAAAGCGTTCTTGATTACTTCTTAATATAGGGTCATCATAAATTGTTTGAATCACATTATAGTCGCTTATTATCTTAAGCCATGCAGATAGAAATGCATTTATTCCTTTCAAATCCGTCCAGTGAGACGCGGATTTGATATTATTTCTACTAGTAGGTTTATACTCAATAATATAACCCTCTTTATTGCTAGAGGCTTCTTGTCTAACGATCTTAAAGTATAAATCCGATTGCTCATCATTATCAATTAGATAAAATATACAATCTTGGCTTTTTATAGGTTTAACTAAATCTAAGTTCTTATCAATTATTGGTTGCAAAATTTCTAAGATTGCTAATGGTATTTTTTTCTTCATTAATAATGTTACTAAATGACAATAAATAAACTTCTCAAATCTAACTATCCCATTTCACTTATACAAAACATTACAATACATCTTTTTCCACATTTACCCACCCAAAAAAGCCACTACTAGCTCATCATCGCTAGCAGCGGCTTTTAGTTGTTACCACTCGAGCAGGTCTCTGACCTGTTCGTAGATGTCACTTAGTTATAAATAGTTTTAGTTCACTACCTAAGTGACGCCTTAGCACTGGTCAGAGACCAGCGCTAGTGATTAGTTAATCATTTACGCTGTAATTTACAATCAAGTGACGCTGTAGCAGACTAGTGCAGGTTTCTGACCTGTGCTGTATGTTACTTAGTTTTAAATATTCTAAATGTGTGTTTTTACCTCTTAATTAAATACAATCAAGTGACGCTTTAGCACTGGTCAGAGACCAGCGCTAGTGAGTATTTTGCTTTTAATTTTTGATGCAATTATAGGTGTTATTGTCCTTCAACGTCATTGCGAGGCACGAAGCAATCTTAGTGCTTGCAGGTTGTAACAGGTTGCTTCGTGCCTCGCAATGACGATACTTTGGTATTGACAATAAATAATACAAATGAGGCTCTTAAGCAAGTATAGCTCACCTATTTTACCTTAATCATAAACACAGCAGGTACAGGTCTTTGCCCTTCTTTGTCGCTTACTTGTATAGTTAGCTTACCATTTACTAGCAAACAACTACTACCGCCACCATCTAGGTTTAGGGCTTCGGTACAGCCAAGGTCTTTAAGCAGTTGGGCTTCTTGGGTAAGGTTTACCCCTTCGGCTATTTTGGGAAATCTGCCCTGTATACACATCACAATCAGCTTACCATCCTTAGTGTAGCCCATACAAGTACGTGGATGCTTATCAGTAAGGCCAGCTTTGCCGCTAAATTTTAGTTCCTCGTTATTACTTATTTGTATGTTGCCATCTTGCAACAATACCGGGCCACCACCTACGGCAGTTTGCATGTTCCATTTACTT
>JAAFHG010000354.1 GCA_013297585.1 Chitinophagales bacterium | reverse complement strand
TGGTGCTGACGGACAATTGAGCGAACAAGACATTGCCAATATTAACCTTGACGATTACAATATTGTTCACTTTGGTTCTGCTACTGGTTTTCTTGATGGACCATTACAGCAAGCTTATACAAGCCTTTTGCAGCGTGCCATACAGCATAATTGCTGCATTAGTTTCGATCCTAACTATAGGCACTTACTGTTTAAAGATAATACAGAAAGTTTCGTCACACAAAGCTGGCATTTCTTAAAAAACTGTCACTTTTTTAAAGTAAGCGATGAAGAGGCAATGCTATTAACCAATACCAAAACGGTAGAAGAAGCTGCATTAGCATTGTTGCAACAAACAACGGCCACATTTGCCATCACTTTAGGTAAAGATGGTACGATGCTAGGCTTTGACAACTGCACAGAAATAATACCAAGTATTCCTATAAGACCAATAGATACAACAGGTGCAGGCGATGCTTTTACTGGTGCAGTATTGTATCAATTAAAAGACATGAACTTGAGCACAATTAAAGCTTTAACCCTATCACAATGGCAGCACATTATTGCAAATGCCAATAAAGCTGGCGCAAGAACTTGCGAGTACATGGGTGCAATGGAAGCTTTTAAATTTTTAAACAATCAAATTCTGCAATAGAAAAGCTATTGGTATGTACAACTATCAAATTCATCAAAATATAAAAGCTTACGTAAAAGAGTTTCAGTTAGATATTACTGACCTAGACAACTACTTCTACACAAGCTTTATTGCCAATGTTTCTGCCATTCAAAACCTATACAACCAGTTGTATGGTCAGCACCAACATGCAGGGGTACATTTCAACGATTTATTAAAAACCATTACCAAAGCCTATACCAACCGTAGCAAGGCTTTAAAGCAAAAAGATGCTAGTAAAAGCGCTAAAGGCAATTGGTTTTTAAGTAACAACATTACTGGCATGAGTATATATGTTGATCGCTTTGCGGGCAACATACAAAATATGAATGACAGGCTAGATTATTTAAAAGATTTAGGAGTAAACTTGCTTCACTTAATGCCTTTATTTAAAAGCCCTTCGGGCGAAAGTGATGGTGGCTATGCTGTGTCAGATTTTAGAGAAGTAGATGAACGTTTTGGCACTTTAAAAGACTTGCAAGCGTTGCAAAAAAGCATGCATAAACAAAACTTTTTTTTAATGCTAGATATTGTTTTAAACCACACCTCACACAGGCATGAGTGGGCAGAAAAAGCAAAGGCTGGCGACAAATATTACCAGGATTTCTTTTACATGTATGATGATAGATATTGGCCAGATGAATTTGACAAAACTATGCCTGAGGTTTTTCCAGAAAGCTCGCCCGGCAGTTTTAGCTATGTACCTGAAATTAACAAATGGGTAATGACGGTTTTTCATAGCTATCAGTGGGATTTGAATTATACCAATCCAGCTGTGTTTTTAGCAATGCTTGATACTATATTTTTTTATGCCAATTTAGGTGTAGATATTTTACGTATAGATGCACCAGCATTTATTTGGAAGCAACTTGGTACTTCTTGCCAAAACTTACCTCAAGCACATACTTTACTACGTTTAATAAAACAATGCGTGCAAATTGCCACACCAGGCATGGCACTTTTAGGTGAAGCTATTGTAGCACCAAAAGCCATTATGGAATATTTTGGCAAAGGCGAGTTTACAGCGAGAGAATGCGATTTCGCATACAATGCTACGCATATGGCTTTGCAATGGGATGCTTTGGCCACAGGCGATACAAGGGTAATGCTTGCTGCACAACAAGAAATTTTACAAAAGCCTTTTGGCACATCATGGATTACTTATACACGCTGCCACGATGATATTGGTTTGGGTTATGATGATTATATGATTCAACAGGCTGGCTTTAATGCTTATAGCCATCGTATGTTTTTAAAAAATTATTACTCTGGCAATCATCCTTATTCTAAAGCTACAGGTGCTCTATTTGCCTTCAATCCTAAAACACAAGATGCTAGATTAAGTGGTTCTTTGGCATCACTTTGTGGTTTAGAAAAAGCTATTAATAACAATAATCAAAACGACATTACAGAAAGCATCAACAAGATAATAATGATGCAAGCACACAGTCTTTTTTTAGGTGGTGTACCAATGTTGTTTTATGGTGATGAAGCAGGTTATACTAATGATTATTCGTACTTACAAGATAGTGCTAAAGCCTATGACAATCGATGGATGCACAGGCCTATTATTGACTGGCAAAAAAATGAAAAAGTAAAAGATACTACCACTATTGAAGGTAAAATCTACAACGCCACAAAACAATTAATCAGCATTCGCAAAAGTCTTAATGCTGTTGCAGATTACAGCAACTTACAATGGCTAACGCCACACAATATTCACATAGCTGCATACATTAGAAATCAGGGTGAAAAGCGAATTTTCTGTGTGTTTAATTTTAGTAATAAAGATGCTTACCTTACTTGGTTTGCATTTAAAGAAAAAGGCAATCCACCTTCTAAGTTATACGACCATTTTTCTAAAAAAGAATACAAACTTGGTAACGATAATGAATACTTAATTGTACCTGCTTATGGCTTCTTTATAATGGAAGCATTGTAAGCAATTACCAACCACCTGTGTAACCATTTTTTAAAGCTTGGTTATACTTTTTCACATCGAAACTATATAAAAATGGGGCTTTGTGCGCAACGCCCTGTTTTACTTCTTTTAGCTTTTTCAAAATACCATACACGAGTATTTTTCTTTGAAAGTTTCTTCTATCTAGTTGCTTATTCAAAATAGCTTCATACAGTTTTTGTAGCTCAGGCATGGTAAATTTTTGCGGTAACAAATTGTACCCAATTGGTTGATGATTAATTTGCTGTTGTAATGTTTCTAATGCCTTGTTTAAAATATGATTATGATCCATCATTAAGGTAGGTAGGCTTTGTAAATGAAACCACGAGCAACTGACCGATAACTCATCAACTCTTGGAATTACTTTTGAAAAATCAACTAATGCATAATAACCCACAGTAATAAACCGCTGCAATAACCAATTGTTTTTATCAATCGTAATACCCTCTTTTTTCATGGCTTTTACATGAAACTTTTTATCAGATCTATTAGGTTCGCCAAACGTAGCAAACTGTTGTAAAAAAATATCTGTTAACCCTATACGTTCTTGCAAAACCCTTGTAGCTGCTGTATCTAAGGCCTCATCCTTCAACACAAAACCACCTGGCAACCCAAACTCATCAGTGTGTTTCATTTGCAACAACAATACCTTCATGTCATTATCGTGAAAGCCAAAAATGACACAGTCTACCGATACAGATGGTAAAAAAATAGAAGCACCATTAACTACTATTGATTCTATGTTACGTTTTGCTGCCATGCTGCTAAGTAAAATTAAAATGCGCAAAATCTGTTTTATTGAGAAAATAATTTTATCATTGCGTCACATTGACACAATGATAATTAAAACTTGCCATCATGAACAAAAAAATCTTAACCACAGCTAGCATAATATTGCTAGCTAGTTCAAGTCTGCTTGCGCAAAGCAAAAGCGGTAATACTTTACCGAAATTGGGCAAGAACAGCATTAAAGAAGTGGTAGCTGCCATGACTTTAGAAGAAAAAGCCAAACTAGTAGTAGGTATGGGTATGAAAATTCCTGGCTCAGCTACAGGTGGTGCTGTAGGCGAAACGCAGGACAAAGTGCCCGGTGCTGCTGGTACTACATTCAGCATTCCTCGCTTGGGTGTACCATCTATTGTTGTAGCAGATGGCCCGGCTGGCTTACGCATTCAACCAAAAAGAGACAATGACACTAAAACCTATTACTGTACGGCATTTCCAGTAGGCACCATGCTTGCCTCTACATGGGATACTGCATTGGTAAGAAAAGTAGGCATAGCCATGGGTAATGAAGTAAAAGAGTATGGTGTAGATGTACTGCTTGCTCCAGCTTTAAATATTCATCGTAATCCGCTTGGTGGTAGAAATTTTGAATACTATTCAGAAGATCCTTTGATTGCAGGCTACATCACTAAATCTATTGTGAATGGTATTCAATCGAATGGTGTGGGTACTTCTATCAAACATTTTGCGGCCAACAACCAAGAAACCAATAGAATGCTAGTAAACACTGTTGCTAGTGAAAGAGCATTAAGAGAAC
>JAAFHG010000458.1 GCA_013297585.1 Chitinophagales bacterium | reverse complement strand
ATACACACACATATATATATATATATATATGTATGTATATTAAATGGTAAGATTTAATATTGTAAATGCACCTTCAAAACCTAGTTTTGCACTATTGCCATTTAACTGCGCTAGCCCTTTATATCTTCCTGAAACAGTGTTGCCTTTGCGGTCTATAATTATAGTTAAAGTGTACACTTGGTAAGACTTTGAAGCAACAGTTATATTGCTTTTAAGTTGCTGAGTATAACTATTGTATTGCCCTGCTACAAGGCTATTTAGTTGTAGACTAATGGTATTTGCCTCAGTAAGCCCATTACCTGCAATGGTATAAATATTAGTAACTGGATGTTTAGTTATAAAAGCTGGCAAAACAAAACTTTGATTAGTGATTTTGCAGCTTATTTCACCCGTATTGTTTGTTTGTGAATAGCAAGTAATTACCCCGCAAACTATTGCTAAGCTTAGTAGCATTTTGGTTAGCCATCTTGGTGGCGTTTGTTGTGTATCTATTTTATCAAACACTTGCATCTAGTAAATTTTACACAAGATGCAAATGTTGAAAATGTGTAAGAAGCCAGTTTAATTGTATGGTAAGTTTCAATTAGTAAACTGCATAAACTAAGTTATTTTACACCTTATACTTTAGTAAAAAGGTCTAGTAATTCTTGCTTTTTATTTCGGCTAATATTAATGATGCTACCGTTTTGCATAATAACTTCTCCACCCTCGCCACGGATATATTGCTTAATGCTTTTTAAATTGATAATAAATGACTTGTGTGCTCTAAAAAACTGTTCAGGGTTTAATATCTCTTCAAATGTGCTTAGTGTTTTACTAAGGGTAAATTTTTGTCCATTGGCCATAAAAATAGAAGTATAGCAACTTGTTGCTTCCAAGTACATAATATCAGCTACTTTAACAAAGTTCAAACCATCAATAGTTGATAGTGCCAAAGTATCCAGTTGCTTACCAGTTGTTATTTTTTGCACTTGGGCTAGTTGTGCTTTTGTGGTATACATTTCCTTGTTTTTATACTTATTGATAGCAGTTTCTAACTCTGTTTTTTCAATAGGCTTCAGTAGATAATCTAAGGCAGAAACACGCAATGCTTTAATGGCATATTGGTCGTAAGCTGTGGTAAAAATGGTTTCGAAAAATAAGGTATCAAATTCTTCTAATAATTCAAAGCCGTTTTTTACAGGCATTTCTATATCTAAAAACACAAGCTGCGGTTGTAACCGAAGTATTAATTCTTTTGCATCAATACTACTTTGTGTACTTGCAATAATGTCTACATCCACATCAACTCGTTGTATTAAGTGCTTTAAGGTAGTTATACAATGTTTTTCATCATCTATAATTATGGCGCGTATCATGTTAGATTATTTATAGAATGTTTAAATAAATGTCAGCTGTTGTGCCTGCTACAATATGGTTAATGGTATTGTCAGACATTTGAATACTGTTATCTGCATGTAGCATTTCTATTCGTGACTTCGTTATTTCAATACCATAGGATTTATGTTTCACTTGGTTTGTTTTTAATTTACCAGCAGCGGTTCTGCCAATACCATCATCCTTAATACTAATCTTAAGTATATGTGCTTTAGTTAGGCGTAGTTGCAACCAAATATTACCGTGCGATGTCTTGTTTCGTAAACCATGCCAAATAGCATTTTCTACAAATGGTTGAATAATTAGTGGGGGAATTTTGATTGCTGTTTCATCAATACCTTCATCAATAGAAACATGATATGTAAATGGATAATCTAGTCTTGCAGCTTCTAGCGAAACGTATAGCTGAAGTGTTTGTAACTCTTTTTCTAGGGTAATACTTTCATGCTTAGAATTTTCTAAAATATTACGCATTAGTTTAGAAAAAGTTATTAAGTAATCGCTAGCTTGTTCGGTTTTATTTTCAATAATAAAGCCATTAATGGCATTAAGTGTATTAAAAATAAAATGTGGATTCATTTGCGATCGAAGTGTTTGCATTTCTGCTTCACGCAATTGCTGATCGTAGCGCTGTTTTAAAAGTATTTTTTCTTTAAAACTTTTGGCTTTAATAATGTAAATGATGGATAATATTGACACAATTAGCAAACATGAGAAGCTAATAAATAGCCATGTTTTATAAAATGGCTCATGAATTCTAATATACATTACGTCTTCTTCCAGTGAATGCCTTGGTACAGAAGAGGTGTATAACACATATTTGCCAGGTTGTAAATTATTGAACTGTAAAAATCCCGAACTGTTTTCATGCCAGCTTGTATCTGCCCCTTCAAGTAGATAATAGTATTTATTTAATGGTTTGTTATCATAGCTTAGTAAGGCAAAATGTATTGAAATATTGTTGTTTAAATGGGAGGTTTCTATTTGTTTAGCACCATTTACTATTTGCCAATTTGCGGCTTGATTATTCAGTAATAATTCTGTAATATCTGCTTTAACTGGCTGACTTTGCTGCAATATTTTATCAGCATAAAACCAAGTAATTGCGTCAATAGTGCCCACAACTATACGGCCATTGTCATCGGCATATAAGCTACCGTCTATATAATTTTCAGGTAAGCCACTTTCTTTATAAAATCTCGTAAAATTTTGTTTGTTTGGTTCGTAACAAGTCAGCCCATTCGCTGTACCTAGCCAAACTCTATCATTTATATCTATGCAAATGCTAAATATATTATCACTCGATAAGCCATCATTTCGATAATAATTGACTAGCTGTTTATGTTTTGGATCATAAAAGCTAAGGCCAGTTTGGGTACCTATCCATAAACATTGCTTTTGTACGGCTATACATTGCATGCGATTATTAGCAAAAGCGCCTTTTACCCATTGCCATTTTCCAGTTATATAATTCAATTGTAGTAATCCATTATCTGTAGTTATAAAGCAGTCAGAACCTATAGTTGTGAAGTCTGAAAAATAGATATCAGGCAAGCTATTTGGGTCGTTTTTTAAATGCATAAAACTTCGCTCAAATAAGCCCGACTTACTATTAAAAACATGGATGGCACTTGGCGCTTTAGCAATTACAATACTATCATTTATAGCGATTGTTTTTTTAATTTTAAAATAGCTAGACCGCTCGGCCTGTTTAGTTAATTTAGGAACTGAAATAGCTTGAAACCTGCCATTAAAATCGTATTTAACAAGGCCACTATCACAAGCAATCCAAGTGAATTTACCAAAACCTATCGCATTTTTTAC
>JAAFHG010000374.1 GCA_013297585.1 Chitinophagales bacterium | reverse complement strand
CTTTGGAACGCTTTGAAGTTGGTGAAAATGTGGGAAGGCCGTCAGTCAGCCGATGATAGTTTGCCATCTACAGAAAGCGATTTTGCAACAACTTGGTTTGAAAACAGATTAGCACAAGTGCAAATAGAAGTGGATGGCTTAATGGCGCAGTTTAAAATCAGCGAAGCCTTAAAAGTAATTTACAGTTTAGTTTGGGATGATTTCTGTAGTTGGTATTTAGAGTGGGTAAAACCAGGTTTTGAACAACCAATTAGCGCATCTATTTACGATAAAACCATTGGCTTTTTTGAGCAGTTGATGCAATTGTTACATCCATTTACACCATTTGTAACAGAAGAAATTTTTGGCTTATTGAAAGCGCAAACAGAGAGTTTGTGTGTGAAGCAATTCGCACAAATTTCAAATCCAAAATCAGACATTCTTGCAGAAGCCGAATTGTTAAAGCAAGTAATTACTGCTATTAGAGAAGCTAGAAACAAGAACCAAATTAAGCCAAAAGAAACTATCAAATTGGCGATACAAACCAATAACGAAGCGAGTTTCACAGCAATAGCTTCTATCTTATCTAAGCAGGTAAATGCAGAAGCTATTACATTTACAAAAGACACCATTGCAAATAGCATTGTAGTTGCGGTAGAACAAGATAAATTCTTTTTACAAGCAGAAAGAGAAGTAGATACTGTAGCGCTAAAAGCAGAACTAGAAAAGGATTTAGCTTATCAGCAAAACTTTTTGCAAAGCGTATTAAAGAAATTATCTAATGAGCGTTTTGTACAAAATGCGAAACCTGAGGTGATAGAATTTGAACGCAAAAAACAAGCAGATGCAGAAGCTAGAATAAAAACTATTGAGGAAAGCTTGGCAAATTTATAAATTTATATTTACCACATAGGCACAATAGGCAGATAGAATTTTCTAAATTATTTACTCTGTGCCTATCTACCTATGTGGTTAAAACGTCTTTATGCAGAAAGTCATTACAAGTATTTGTTGCTTACTATTATTTAGTTTTACTAATGCACAAAACTGGGAAGTAAACTTGTTGAATGATATTAACCCACAACAACCTACTTCTGGCTTTTGGCAAAAAACATCATCTAGCACCTATGCAGTAAGCGTTGGTGTGCCAGCAACACAGCTCATTGTTGGCTTTATTAAAAAAGACAAGAAACTGCAACGTCAAGGTTGGGAAACGGTTGGTGGCTTAGCCATTAATACCATTGTTACACAGGGCTTAAAGTACACCATTAAAAGAGATAGACCTTACGAACAATATCCTTTGCTTATCAATCCGTACAATATAGAAACCGATAAATCGTTTCCTTCTGGCCATACATCTACTGCATTTGCTGTAGCCACATCGCTATCATTGCAATACAAAAAATGGTATGTGGTGGTACCTGCTTATGCTTGGGCTTCTAGTGTTGGTTATTCTCGTTTATATTTGGGTGAACATTACCCTACCGATGTATTAGCTGGTGCAGCAATTGGTGCCGGTAGTGCTTGGCTAAGCCAATATTTAAACAAAAAGTTGTTCACTAAAAAGACGCACTAATTTATGCTTGCCGAAATAAGAATTGCTACCGTACGAGATATTAACGCCATACAAAACATCGCTTACACAACTTGGCCAAGTGCTTATAAGCGTGTCATTACCAGCGAGCAAATTGAGTATATGCTTGAGAAAATGTATAATCAAGATGTGTTGGAAAATCAGTTTTACGAAGGCACCCAATTTTTAGTAGCTGAGGTAGATAATGAGATTGTAGGTTTTGCTTCGTATAGCTTGCAGCAAGACAATATTTACAAACTACACAAGCTGTATGTAAATCCTGATACACAAAAATCTGGTGCTGGTAAAGCCTTACTAAAAGAAGTGCTAAACAAAGTAATTAAACTTGGTGGTAAGCAATTGGAACTACAAGTAAATAGAAAAAATAAAGCCGTTGGTTTTTACGAAAAAATGGGCTTTGAAATTGTAAAATCAGAAGACTTTTACTTTGGCGAAGGCTTTTACATGAATGATTATGTGATGAGTATGAGCTTGTAATTACACACCTACAATGGCTTTTTCTGCTATTCTATTTAAGTAATTATTGCTTGCAGCATAGCCAATAAATCTTCCTGTAGACTTGTGCAAATACCGCATGATGAAATCTACCTGTTGACTTTTTTCCCAATCGTTTTGTAGTGATTTTTTTAAACGTGCATCATATTGTTGCAAATATTCAGCACCATATTGCTGTGCTTGTAAACTAGCGACACATTGCTCAGCCGCACACATACCTTGAAACACCGCATGACCAACACCCCAACCCGTTAATGGATTTACGCCACTACCAGAAGAACCCGCTAGCAACACTCTTTCAGCAGAAAAACTTTGGTGTTTATTAGCTGTTGATGGCAACGAAGCACCTTTAATTTTTTCTACCAAAACTGCGCTAGCCATAATACGGCTTACTTGTGGCTGCTGTTGTATCACTTGCTGCAACAAGGCCTCAGCATTTAACCCATGTTTATTCGCATAGCGTTTTAGAATAAACATTTCTACCGTGTACAAGCCTTTTGGCAATTTATTAATAAACAAATAGCCATTCACTGGCTTGTTAATTAAGTACACCTGAAAACCATGCGGTTCTGTAATATTTAAATGGCGGTAATAACCTCTGGCGGCCAACAAAAAATGATCTGGCATGGCTTGCCTAGCATGATTTGCCAGCATAGATAAGTTGCCAGTTGCTATTATTGCTAGCTCGCTTTTAATGCTTGTATTTGCTGTAATGATTTCTATACCACTTGCGTGAGTAACAATATTATTTACAGTCTCACCTGTATTAAGCCTAGCGTATGGACTTTTTAGTACTTCTGCTCGTAAAAATGTATCAAAATCTTTTCTATAAGTGCTATATCGGCTTACAGCGTTATGCTTGGCCGCATCTATGTACAAGCCCTTACCTTTATGATTAAAATATTGGTATTGCTCTATAGGCTGTAACACTTGCTCAGCAAGCATTGTAGGTAATAAATTAGCGTCAAGTTTATTCAACACATTGGCTAGCCTACCATCATAACATTCACCACAAACCTTATCGCCTATCTCTTTCTTTCGCTCAAAAATTGTATGTGCAACACCATGTTTGCTTAAAAACAAAGAGGCCACAAGCCCCGCAGGGCCAGCACCTATTATACAAACTGGTGTATTTATCATTGATTTGTTGTGATGTTTAGTACTAATTACAAGTTTTAAAAGTAATTGTTTTCAAGCTTCAAATACACGAGCAATGATTTACATTGCATAGCAAGAACGTTTTTTGCCTCTTTGCCTCTTTGCCTCTTTGCCTCTCACATTTAACTTTTGCCTTTTCACCTCCCTCACACCACCACATGCGTTTGTTTTATCACTCCCATTACAAATACACTTTGCACATGACCTAAATTACCCGTTTCGCTTAATTTATTGACGTGAAAATTGTAATAGTCATCCATATTTTCAGCCACTACTTTTAGCATAAAGTCAAACTCGCCACTAATATTGTAGCATTCAATTACTTCAGGCAATGCATGTATCAGTTGTATAAACTCAGTACCAGCCGTTTTATCATGTTGCTTTAGCGATACATAGCAAATTACCATCAAGCCTTTTTTCACCTTACTATGGTCTACCAAAGTGGCGTATTGTTTTATTACACCATTTTGTTCCATTCGCTTAATGCGCTCATGCACAGGTGTGGTGCTCAAATGCACTGCATCGGCTATTTCTTTTACGGTTGCCTTAGCATTTTGCTGTAGCAATCGCAATATAGCAAGGTCTTTATCGTCTAGCACCAAAACCTCGTTGGTGGATTGTTCTTTTTTAATGGCTTTTGACATGGCTTTATAGCTATT
>JAAFHG010000064.1 GCA_013297585.1 Chitinophagales bacterium | reverse complement strand
GCAGCTAATTTTACAACCTTGCCTGGTATGCCCATAATAAGCAATGAGCTGTACACCAACTATACGGTTAATTCTGTTAGAGTGAATTATACACTAAAAGCCTCTGGTGCAAGTACAACTAGTATTGTGAGATATGGATTAGCGGCTAATAATCTTACTGGTCAAGTAACAGGTGGTACGGCCACAGGTAATACTAATACCAACGTGTATGCAGATTTAACAGGCCTTACGCCAAGCACTACCTATTATTACCAAATTGAAGCAACTAATAGTGCAGGTGTTACTACATCAAGTGGAAATACTATTTCAACGCTTGGGCCGCCAGTAATTGTAAACCCTACAGCAAGTGTGATTACTTACAACACGGCAACTATTAGTTACGACATGAGAAATACAGTTAATGGTGTTATCACATCTACTATCAATTATGGGTTATCGCCAAGTGCATTAACTAATTCGGTGGCAGGGGCAACCATGGGTTCTTCTACTTTTGATAATGTAAGCGGTGTAATTACAGGCTTGCAAAACAATACCGTTTACTACTATACCATTTCTAGTACCAATACTTATGGTACTACCACTAGCGTTGTAAACTCATTTACTACAAGGGCGGCAGAACTACCAGTTACAAGTAGTTTTGTACCTACAAATATTACTAGCACTTCTGCCAAGGTTAATTTTTCGCTTAACGCTAAAGGTGCAAGTACTTCATCTGTACTTAAATATGGCTTAGCGTCTAATGCACTTACAAGCCAAGTTGCTGGTATTACATCGCTAAACGAAAATGGTTTCTACACAAATATTGTGGTAAATGGCTTAACCGCTGGTACAACCTATTACTATGTAATTGAAACTACCAATTCTGTAGGTACAACCACAAGTAGTGTGAAAACATTTTCTACAGTTTCTAGCACCGCTACGGCAAATGTGGCAGGTTTAATTGGTTATTTTGGTTTTGAGAATACATTAAATAATAATGATGCAGTACATAGTTTTACTAATGGTACTGCTACTAATGTAACATTTGGTGCTGGTAAATATGGTCAAGCGGCATACTTTGCAGGTGCTTCTACATTAGTAAATAGTAGCATTGATGCACTGTTTAATTCTAGTGCGTTTACTATTTCATTTTGGGAATATCGTCCATCTGTATCTGGTTTATACTCTACAGCTATCGAGTTATTTGCTTCATGCTATATTAGGGCAGCAGTTGGTGGTACAGATGATGGGTACTTTAATTATGGTTTAGCTACTGCATCAGCAACATTTAAAAGCAATAATTCTAGCTTGCATAGTTATTTTAACAACGAATGGCATCATATTACGTTGCTAAGAGACGCTTCTACCGGTAGATACTTAGACTTCTATAGCGATGGTGCTTTAATTGCTTCTATTACACCTGCACTTGCAGCAAGTACATTTTACAAGTTCAACAATAAAATTACAATTGGTGGTGGTACAGTGGCTAATGGTACAGTGGCAACAAATAAATATTTTACTGGCCGTATAGATGAACTTTATATTTACAATAAGGCACTTACAGATGCAGAAATTTTAAAGCTGAGAGATAATGCTACAGCAGTATTACCTGTAAAACTTACCTCATTTACTGCAACTCTTCAAAACGGTGTTACACAGCTAAACTGGGCTACTAGTGAAGAAGTAAATGCTAGTCACTTTGAAATTGAGTATAGCAACAATGGTAAAGATTTCACATCAGTAGAAACAGTAGATGCACTGGGTTCTAGTAGCGCTCTGCAAAATTATCAAGCATTTCACCAGGTTAATGCACAACCTAATCATTACTATCGCTTAAAAATGATTGATAAAGATGGCAAATATGTTTATAGTGCTACAGTAGCAATTAATGGTAATGCCGCAAATGCTTTAAACATTGTATTACATAACACGGCTGTGCAAAATCAACTACAATTTACCGTTACAAGTAACAAAGTGACTACTGTAAATATTACTGTAAAAAATAGTTTGGGACAAACAGTTTTGCAACCAAATAAAAAGTCAATTGCAACGGGTAGCAATAGTTTTAGCTATTCAATAAATAATTTAAGCATTGGTGTTTATTTTTTAGAAATTGTAGATAATTCAGGTGCAAAACAGGTGGTTAAATTCTTAAAATAATAGTTGTAGTTAGGGGTAACTATTTGCTGTTATTTTAAATTTAAGGGTTTGTGTGGTACATGTCTTAGCAAAAGATGTGTTAAGCACAAACCCTTTGTATGTTTGTAGCCTATGCAGTTTGATACTCAATTTACAGTAATAGAAGCTTTGCAAAAACACCAATTTGAGTTTAGTAATGTTGTGCCTTTTGATGAGCAAAATGACAATTTGTTGTTATTAGATTTTACGGCTGCAAATACCGATTTGACAGACGAAATTCTAAACGATACCGAAGCTTTTTCAAGCTATGTAAACTACAAACTACAAACTTCAAACTGTAAATACGGTATTGGTGGCTACAACGAACATAGAACGGTTTACAGCCGTAGTAAAGTGTTTGATACCGCAGACGAACCAAGGCGTTTACATTTAGGTATAGATATTTGGGGTGAAGCTGAAACACCTGTGTTTGCTGCATTACAAGGTACGGTACATAGTTTTGCTTTTAACAATTTTTATGGTGATTATGGGGCTACCATTATTCTGCAACATCAATTAGATGGTGTTAGGTTTCATGCGTTGTATGGCCATTTATCGCTGAAAGATTTGGATGGTTTGTATGAAGGAAAAGCCATAAACAAAGGCGAGTTAGTAGCGCATTTTGGCAAGGCAGAAGAGAATGGCAATTGGCCACCACATTTACATTATCAGCTAATTATTAATATGCAAGGCAAAAAAGGTGATTATCCCGGTGTGTGTAAATTAAGTGAGCGAGAACAATACTTAGCCAATTGCCCCGATGCAGATTTGATATTACAAATGCTACAGTTTGCGAGTTAATGGGAACACTGATGACGCTGATTTAGGCGGATTAAAGTGGATTTTTTATTGTCACAAAAGAAGAATATAAATAGCACGGATTAAATTGATTTGAAAATCTGTTTAAATCAATTTAATCCGTGTTGTTATTGTATTCTATTTAAGCGTTGTATGCTGCCGCAAATACTTTAGCAAAGTCAGCTAATTTTACCTTACCCAAAGTTGGTTGGTTTTGCCAGTAATCTGCTTGAATCAAACCATTTCTAATAGCAGCACCTAAAGCGATGTAACCATTAGCAATTTCTGCATCCAAACCTGCGCCTAGCATACCTTGTAGCGATTGTTCATCGGTAAAAGTTACCCAAGGTGTGCCGGGTTTACCAATGGCTTCGCCCAATACTTGTGCAATTTCGTTGGTACTTACTTCATCGCTAGCAATGTACTGTGTACTAAAACCTTTAAACGATAAATTAAGTAGTTTCTCAGCTGTTACAGCGGCAATATCGGTTGTATCAACCAATACCAATTTTTCGTCGCCACCACCAAAATTTGACCCGAAAATACCTGCTTGTTTTACCAAACCAATTTGGTTAAGCAAGTTGTAAAAGAAATAAGAAGGACGCAAAGCAATGGTATTTACATCTTGCAAACCAAGCAATTGCTCTTCTAAATAACCCAAGCCATCAATAGGACCAGCACCTTTACGCATATGTGCACCAATGCTGCTTAATTGTACCACATACTTAATGTTGTTTGCTGTAATAGCGGCTACATAATTATCAGCCACAGTTTGTTGATAAGCAAGCCAATTGTCTGTTTTCCAAAGGGGCGGAATCATTAAATACACCGCATCTGCACCTGCAAATGCGCTTGTAATAAAAGTAGCGTCTTCTACCGAGCCTACTTTGGCTGTTGCACCAAGTGCTTCAATGTCTGCTACTCTTTCTGGATTACTAGTAATAACTGTAACTTGATGATTAGCCGCAACTAATTGTGCTACAACTGGTTTGCTAATGTGGCCAATAGAGCCTGTGATAACGTAATTCATAATTGTGTGTTTTATTTTGTGATTAATATTTGTATATACAAATGAAGTTGTAAAAAAAATTAGACCGAGATTTTGTCTGCCACCAAGCCCATATTATCTATCAGTTTGCAACTTTCTTCTTTGCCCAAAATGGTGCTATAGTTATTATAAAAATGATTTAAACATTGCGTAAGCGTAGGTAATAATGCTTTTGCAGTAGCAGATGGATACACATTGGTTTGTTTGCCTTCAGTGGTACGAGTAACTAATTGTTTTTCTTCTAATTTTTCGATTAATCTAGTAACAGTGCTTGGGCTAAGTTGTAAATGATTGGCAATACAACCTGGCTGTGTACCAGGTTCTTCTAACACCATTAATAGCAAATAAGCGTGGCTAGGCGAGAGGTCTACAGGCTTCCAGCTTTCTAACGCTAGTTTTTCTACTTTACGTGCCAAGGCATTGGTGGTAAAGTATAAGCACTTGCAATATTTACTTTCAGATGTTTTCATTAAGGCTGCAAATATAAAGGGACTTTGTTTGTATATACAAATGATTTTGGAAAAAATATTTTTTCATCCCAAATCTTAATGAATATTCAACGCAATAGCACTACAAACAGAAAACCCAACCAAGCCAAAAATGCCTACCCCTAGTAATATACCTTGACCAATCAAGCGATGTTCGTTAAAGAAGAGCATTATTATGGCTGCAAATAGCTGAGCTAAAACTGAGAAAACAATGATTATTAACCCTGTTATATCTGCAAAAAGCAACAAGAGAGACAATGCATTAAAGCCGATGGTTTTTAAAGCTATTTTAAATACTGGTTTCATTTCAGAAAATTTTGAGGTTTACATTCCTTGGTACTTGTAAATAAATATAAAAAAACAGACAATGCGCCAAAGTCCAATGCCTAATAGTACGCCTAGCCCCAAAGTCTTATCATAATCACTAACGATGTAATCTAACGATACAACTATCTGTACAAGTAAAGAAAGTAAAATTAGAAGTAGAAATGCAGGGTGTATTAATGTAAGTAAACATGATACGAAATTGAAGGCGAATGATATAAGGGTGGTTTTATAGACTGGGTTCATTTGTTATGATTCGCTTGATTCGGAATAAAAGGCTTACTAATCATTGTACAAACAGAAAACCCAATCACTAAATTTATTCCTAACCCAATCAAAATGCCTTGCGCAATGGGACGTAAATCTTTGTGAAGTAAAAAGAGAAAGCCAAAAATACCAAGAACGATGGTTTCAATGAAAATAGTTACAGCCATTAGCATGCCATATAAATCGTCTAAAAATATTTTAATCCCAATATTTAAAACTAAACCAACAACACTCACAATGATTACTGTTAAGCGTCTTGGTGAAAGATTCATCTTCTTCATACCTCAATTACGCCTTAAAAGCGTCCTCTCTTTTTGCTTGTAATTCTAATAATCTTGCCTCTTTATCATCTCTATAAAACAAGTTCATGGTTTCAAAAGGGATGATGCGCCCATCTTTGTGTACAATGTGTACACAGCTTTTTTTAATAGTGCGTACGTCAAAGTCGTAAGCATCTATAAAGCGCATAATAATAATGCGAAACAAATTATCATAACCTAAGCCAGGTGCTTGCACTTGTGGTAAGCAGCACATTAAATCCATAAAATTATCCTGCACTTTATCTACGGAAATACCAGTGCTAAAAATCTTAATCATGTGTTCGTGCAGTGCTTCGTCTTGCTCGTATACAATGGTATTTCTACTGTTGTTTAGCAAATGTGCAGGGTCTACATAGCGTGTCATTGGGAAAACCTGACCAGCTAGTTTTAGTGCATAACCCATCACTAATGCATCAGGGTTACAAGGCACTGGTATCAAATCATTCGGCTGAAAAATATTGGTTTGGTCCAGTATTTTTTGACGCACATCTGTCATCGTAATTCTATCCGTTGCAGGGTCAAATTTGTCAAGTCTACCTGCAATTTGCGTTGGTTGTAGCGTTACACCACGTACACATTTTTGTGTTAGTGCAAACTCAATTATTTTACCAATCTCATCATCGTTCACGCCTTTTTGTATGGTTACTACCAGCGTTGTAGCCAGGTTCAGTTCATTCAAATGCTCTAAAGCTTTTTTTCTGGTTTCTGTCAAATCCTTGCCACGTAAGGTTTCTAAAGCTTCGGCTTTAAACGAATCAAACTGTAAATAGATTTCAAAATCTGGTGCGTACGTAGCCAATCGTTTGGCAAATTCAAAGTCTTTGGCTATGCGAATACCATTTGTATTCAGCATCAAATGCTTTATCGGTTTCTTCTTGGCAATGTCTAAAATCTCAAAAAAATCAGGATGAATGGTTGGTTCGCCACCACTTATTTGCACCACATCAGGCTTGCCTTCATTAGCCACTATTATGTCTAGCATGCGTTCAACTTCTGCTACCGTTCTATGCCTGCCATAATGTGGGCTACTCATGGCATAGCAGGTAGGGCAACTCAGGTTGCAGCGGTCAGTAATTTCTACCACCGTAAGGCAACTATGCTGCTCATGATCTTGACATAAACCGCAATCGTAAGGGCAGCCATAATGCGTTTTGGTATTAAACTGCAATGGTATTTCCGATGGTTTATTGTAGTTGCGAATGCTCTTGTAATATTCAATATCTGTTGCTATCAGCACTTTGCTAAAACCATGTGTAGGACAGGTTTTCAGCATGTACACATTATCATCTTGAAACACAATTTTAGCATCAATACGTTCTAAGCATTCAGGGCAAAGGCTCAATGTAAAATCGTAGTAAGTGTATGGTCTTTCTGGCATAATATTTTTAGTTTTGTTGGTCAACTTTTGTGCTACTATTTAGCTGTTGTTGCGTCGCACACTCGTACGTTCTGTTCTTTATATAGCTTTTATCGTAGCGGTAATTAATAAATTTTTTGGTTTTAAAATATAACGTGCATACCACACCAAACCTGCCAAACAAGTAAGCTGTATAGTAGACAAGCCAATGCTAAAAGTATAATGTGGTTTTATAAAATCTAGCAGTAACCTAAACAACAAATAGCCCATCATAAACAGCTTATATTTAGCACCATTGGCAAGTGTAAAGTGTTTGTCTATTTGTGCAATACTTACCCAAAGTGTTATTAAAAAAGTAATCTCATACAAACACACAGGATGCCTTAAAACGCCATCACCCAAGTTCATAGCCCAAGCCAATGTGGTTGGTACACCATAAGTCTCTTCGTAAATGCCCATGCTAAAGCAACCAATTCTACCAATAATTAAAGCGAGTATCATTGGGTAAGTAAACAAATCACCCGATGGTTGTGCTTCTTTAATCAGTTTTTTCATCAGTTCTACACCAAACAAGCCACCCACAAAACCACCAACCACTGTTTTGTTTTGATAGAAATACAAAGGCTTATTAAAAGCATTTTGCAAAGCGGTAATATCTTCTAAACCACCAATTAATCTGCTACCAATCAGCGAGCCAAATATGGCACCAATTACAATCCAAATTCTATTGTTTGAGTCAATAGTATCAACACTTCGCTTACGCAAATACAAGAAATACCGAAAGCCCACAAAAATGCCAAGCGTTTCTGTAATGGTATGCCACAAAATGGTTGTAGAACCTATATGAATTGAAAAAGGAAAATGCATATTACTGTTTTACCCAAAGATTATTAGAAGGGTAGTTTTGATATCCTACAAGCCCTATATTTTTAGCAATGTAAATTTTATAAACTTTACCAGATGATATTTTGCCATTGGTAGTATCTATCTGTATAGCTTGTACATTGTTAAAAGTTTTACCAGCTAATATCAGGCTTAGTTGAAATGACGTGGTTACGTTACCATAGTTACCAATACTGGGGTCTTTAATTAAACCAGTATCTGCAAAACCAGCACCTTCGGCAAGAAAGTTTTTTACTTGCAAGTAAGTATATAAAGATTGACTAGATGTGTATTGGTCAATACTCTGTTGAACTCTGAAATAAAGATTACTATCAGCAACTGCAACTGAGTAAGGATTGGTTTGCCAGTTACCTTGTGCAACACAATCTGGTTGATTGCCACTAACAGTTGATGAAAAGCTTTTTGACAAATCAATTGAACGCATTGTAAACGTGTCGCTCTTTGCATTGGTAGAGGTATATATCAACTGTTGATTAACTGAATAAGGTAGCCACTGCAATGCTAACGGATTATCAAAACTTGGGCAAGTTACTTGCTTGCCAGAACATTCATCTTTACCACCATGACAAGATTGTAATAAAGACATACTTGCGATGATTGAGCATAATGTAAAAGCCAATGTCTTATTGTTGAATTGCAATGTCATAAACAGTTATTTTAAGATTAAGACACACCTAAAAATAAGCAAGTTGCTTTTAAAATGTTATTAAAATCTAAAATTTATTTTCAATCAATTTTTAATCCCGTAAATCTTACAAAATCCCTATTCACTCAATTATTTAGCTATTTTCGTAGCCAATGTCTAATCTTAATTTACATAATACCAACGAGCCTGTAACGAGTGCCGATAAAGAGTTTGAAAATGCTATTCGGCCTGCTGCTATTGATGATTTTAGCGGTCAGCCACAGTTGATAGAGAACTTGCTCATTTTTATAAAAGCAGCTAAAATTCGTGGCGAGGCTTTAGACCATGTATTGTTTCATGGCCCACCAGGTTTGGGTAAAACAACTTTAAGCCGTATTGTGGCAAATGAACTAGGTGTAAACATTAAAGAAACAAGTGGCCCAGTAATAGAAAAGCCGGGTGATTTGGCTGGTTTGCTCACCAATTTACAGCCTAATGATGTGTTGTTTATCGATGAAATTCATCGCTTAAGTACGGTAGTTGAAGAATATTTGTATGCGGCTATGGAAGATTTTCGTATTGATATTATGATTGATACTGGTCCTAATGCACGTAGTATTCAAATTAACTTAAATCCTTTTACGCTTGTAGGTGCTACAACGCGTAGTGGTTTGTTAACGGCTCCATTGTTATCTCGTTTTGGTATTAAATCTCGTTTAGAGTACTACAATGCAACGGTTTTACAAAAAATTATTGAGCGTAGCGCAAGAATATTGAATACAGAAATAAGTAAAGAAGCGGCTTTTGAAATTGCTCGTCGTAGCCGTGGTACGCCACGTATTGCTAATGGTTTGTTACGCCGTGTTCGTGATTTTGCCCAAGTATTAAACGATGGCATCATTGATATTGGCATTACACAACATGGCCTACGTGCATTAAATGTAGATGAACATGGTCTTGATGAAATGGATAATCGCATTTTAAGCGCCATTATTGAGAAGTTTAAAGGCGGGCCGGTTGGGCTTACTACTATTGCCACAGCAGTAGGTGAAGAAAGTGGCACTATTGAAGAAGTGTACGAACCATTTTTAATTCAAGAAGGCTTTTTGCAACGCACACCACGCGGCCGTGAAGCCACTGAAAAAGCGTATACACATTTAGGGCTAAAACCCTTTGCTGGCAAGCATCCTAATTTATTTACCTAAATCTTATTTGCATACAAAAGCCTTACTTTTTACGGTAAGGCTTTGTTTTTATTAACCCAAACAAACACTTTTACTAGCTAATTTTTGACAAGAACTTTAAGAAGAAAATTTTATCAAGCTTCTCTTTTATTGCCCAGTCTATTTGTAATTCTGCTAACACCACAGTTTCACCAGTCAACTGTTTAGTGTACCATTCTAGATAGTTTTTCATGCCTCCTTGGTAAAAATCTAACCAGTACTTATAATTTTCTGGTGTTGGGCGTTTAAAATCATCATCTGCATTATTAGCTTTCTGTGGCATGTATAATTCTTGTTTATACAGCTCTAATATGGCAGCTATGCGCTCTTCACTTTTATCCCACCATGCTATGATGTTTGCTTTATTCCAGCAGTAATTACCATTAAAATAATAACCCTCGTAATCGTCTAATTCCAATGCAAGCAGGGTTTTATCACTTTCTTTTTTAGTAAAGGGTTGTTTAAAAATCACTTGATTTTTCCCCTTGTTGCATGCTATATTGTGTTGTGCAATAATATTACCAGAGCCATAAATATTTTTGTTAGTAGTATATAGTGGTCCTGGTGTATTTAGCCAATCTATATGATTAAAGTCGCTATCTATTAAGATATTATCTTCTGCGTATTTGGGTAGCGCATTGGCTGCAAACCATTGTAACGCAATACTGCTTTCGGGATGGCTAGAAAACCTATCACTCTCGTCTAAAGTTCTAGACTTAGAGAAAATATTTTTAGCAATATCAATTGTATTTTTAGGTGTTACGTTGTTAGGCGTTTCTATTTCTGCATCGGTAGATGACTTGAACGAAACTGATAAAGTAGTGCCCTTATTTCTTTGGCGATACAACTTGTAGTTAACAGCTGTGGTATCTGTAATAGTTTGTTGTGGTGTGGTAAACGATTTTACCCAAATAGTTTCTTTACTTTTTCCAAATGGCTCGGTTTTTTTACTGAGCGGCACCAGTAATTGGTACATTTTAGGTAGTGTCATTGGATATGATTTTAAAACGGTGATTCGATAGGTTTAACAAAGTTGCTCCTATAATTAGTGATAGCAGATAGAATAACGTGTAAATTGTATGTAGTATTTTGTGTAGAAGTAACTGTTTAATTGCGCAGTTTGTAGAGGTATTGTAAACTGCTGCGCAAAAAATGATCGTTTGCAACTCCTTACATCACCTTAATTTCGCCGCAAAACTTATATTATGGGTGTAGCAGATAGATTAGCAGCATTAAATGCAGAAAAAAGCGCCGCCAACTTAAAAGAGGGCGAAGATTTTTTAGCAGTTAATAAAACAAAAGAAAGTGTAGTAACGCTAGAAAGTGGTTTACAATACCAAGTATTAACCTTAGGTACTGGCGAAAAACCAAAAGCAAATAACACAGTTACTTGTCATTATCATGGTACATTAATTAACGGTACTATTTTCGACAGTAGTGTACAACGTGGTCAGCCAGCATCTTTTCCTTTAAGTGCAGTAATTAAAGGCTGGACAGAAGGCTTGCAGTACATGCCTTTAGGTAGCAAATTTCGCTTCTTTATTCCACCGCATTTAGGTTATGGTAGCAGACAAGTAAGTGCTGAAATAGGCCCTAACAGCACCCTTATTTTTGATGTAGAATTAATTAGTTTTAAATAAGTCTGTCCGAGCGACGATTTAGAAGGATTAAAAAGATTAAAGGGATTGATTGTGTTATGCATTATCAATCCCTTTTTTATCTCCTTTTAATCCCAATAATCTCAAAAATCTAGGTTCAGACAAGTGGCATGATAGTAGCATAGTTATGTGTGACAATAAATACATCACTTAAAACTTATTATTATGGACAGTTTAGAATTAAATGGCAAATGGAACGAATTAAAAGGTAAAGTAAAACAAGCTTACGCAGACCTAACAGAAGATGATTTGACCTATGCAGAAGGTAAAGACGATGAATTGTACGGAAAACTGCAACAGAAAACTGGTAAAACTCGTGAAGGCATTATTGAATGGTTGAAATCATTGGATAAATAGGTTTTAACCTGGACCCGATAGCTATCGGGTTAGATGAATTATAAATATTAAAGGGATTGTTGATGTCATTAAAGCATCAATCATCCTACAAAATCCCCGTTCAGACAGACAATTCTAACCATCTCAACTCTTTTGCTTCTAGTTCTTCGTTAATGGCTATTAGTCTATCGCTAAGTTTTTGTAGTTCTTCAAAAGTCAGATTACCCACACTCATTTTTTCAGAAATAGCTAGTTTTTCCGCTTCTAACTTAGGCATCGCTTTTTCTATTTGCTCAAACTCTTGCTTCTCTTTAAAGCTTAGTTTTTTAGTAGTTGTTGCAGGTTGCTGTTTGCTAGTTACTGCTTGGCTCACAGGTTCTGCTTTCTTCTCTTCTTGTACTTTGCTACTTGAACCTTGTTTCTTTTCCTTCTCTTTTTCTTCTAAGCGTAGCAAGGTATAGTTACCAGGAAAATCTCTCACCACACCATCACCTTCAAATACAAATAAGTGATCCACCAATCTATCCATAAAATATCTATCGTGGCTCACAATCAGCACACAACCTTGGTACTCAGTTAAAAATCTTTCTAGTACCGCCAATGTAGGTAAGTCCAAATCATTGGTAGGCTCATCTAGTATTAAAAAGTTAGGGTTGGTAAATAAAATCGTTAATAATTGTAAACGTTTTTTCTCACCACCACTCAAGCTATTTAAATATGTGTATTGTTTGTCTGGTGTAAATAAAAATAACTCTAAAAACATCGCTGCCGTTAAGCTACCACCATTAGCCAATGGAAAGTTTTCGGCAAAAGTTTTTACATATTCTATTACACGCATGTTCTCTTTTATCACCAAACCCTGCTGAGAGAAATTGCCAAATACAATCGTTTCACCTGTGCTTACCTTGCCACTATCTACAGGTTCTAAACCCAGTAAAATATTTAAGAAAGTACTTTTGCCTACACCATTTTTACCAATGATGCCAATGCGTTCGCCCTTGCTAAAGTTGTAGTCAAAGCCTTTTAATATTGGTAAGTCACCATAGCTTTTATACACTTTTTTCATTTCTACAATCTTGCCACCAAGCCTGCTCATTTTTACTTGCAATTGTAGATTCACATCCTCAATTTTCTGTTTAGCTCTAGCTTCTACATCGTAAAAATTGTCTTGTCGGCTTTTGCTTTTTGTGGTACGTGCTTTTGGTTGCTTACGCATCCATTCAAGCTCTTTGCGATATTCGTTTTTAGCCTTGTCAATGCTCGATAATTCGCTTTCTATACGGGCTGCTTTTTTCTCTACATAGTTTTCATAATCACCAACATAGGTGTACATATTTTCACGTTCTAGCTCCCATATTTCATCTACCACAGCATCTAAAAAGTAACGATCATGGGTTACTAGCAGTAGTGTAATACTTTCTTGATTCAAATAGTTTTCCAGCCACTCAATCATACCTACATCCAAGTGATTGGTCGGTTCATCCATCATCAACAACGTGTGTTGGTGTTCAAACCCAATGTCTATCAGGGTTTTTGCCAAAGCCACACGTTTACGTTGCCCACCACTAAGGCTGCTTACCACATTTTGCAAGTGGTGAATATTCAATTTGGCCAATATCTGCTGCACTTTCGCTTCGTAATCCCAAGCACCTAGCTCATCTATCTGACCAATACATTCAGTAATTTTTTCGCCATTATCTTCCTCAATAGCAGCTTCATATTCACGCATCACCTTCATTATTGGGTGATTGCTGCTGAAGATATTTTCCAAAACCGTTTTGGTCTCGTCAAAGTGAGGGTCTTGCTCAAACAGCGCCACCGTTACATCTTTATTTACAAAGAGTTTGCCTTTATCGGCCGTTTCTTGCCCCGCCAAAAT
>JAAFHG010000392.1 GCA_013297585.1 Chitinophagales bacterium | reverse complement strand
TTTGCAAAACATCTTTACTTAACGAACCGGCTGTGTGGATCAATAATTTATCTTGCAAATGCAGTTCATTAACCACATCGGCCACAGCATCATCTACAACAGCAATGATGTAAATGCTTGCATCAAGTTGAATGTTTGCAATATTGGTGCAGCTTTCAGCCTGAACAAGTGTTGCAAGTTGCTTGGTTCTTTCTGCATCTCTACCCACTATTTGTTTAATGCTGTGCCCTTTTGCATACATCAGTTTGGATAAAACTGTAGCCACATTACCTGTACCAATCATCACAACGTCCATATATTTGAATTTAAAACACCAAAGTGTAACAACTTAAAACTGGTAAATGAAGTTAGCTCAATCAATAGCCATCAACTATTACAAAACAAAGATTACAACATTAGCGCTTATATCACCAAGAAAAGCGGCTGAATATGCGTTTAAAATTTTCTGTACCCCTTATAGCGGCAAACCTGTAAGGCAAGAACCAACCACTTTTCAAGAAGCCGAGAAAATAAGTTTTCAGTTTGAAGGCTTAACACTGCGAGGTTGGCATTGGCAGCCCAAAGAACCAAACGGCAAAAAAATATTAATCAATCATGGGTTCGATAGTTTTAGCTATCGTTTTGAAAAATATATTCATCCATTACTAAAAGCTGGCTTTGAAGTGTTTGCTTACGATGCACCTGGCCATGGTGTTAGCGATGGCAAAACTATCAATGCTTTGTATTACAGCCAATCTATGATTGAGTTTAACAAAACTTTTGGCCCTTTGTATGGTATTATGGCGCACAGTATTGGCGGCTTGGCAGCATCGCTTGCAGCAGAACATTTGCCTAACCTAGAAAAATTGGTATTAATAGCCCCAGCCGTAGAAACTACAACAGCTATTAATGGATTTATCAAATTTCTTCATCTAGGCAATGATATAAAACAAGCATTAACAGATTATATTGTTGATTTTTCAAAACAACCCATCAGCTATTTTGCCACAAGTACAGCTGTACAAAAGTTTAATACGCCCACCCTTTGGCTACACGATACTGAAGATGCCATTTGTACTTTTGAAGATGTAAAACCAGTACAAGCACTCAATTTGCCACATGTTGAGTTTTATATTACCACAGGCTTAGGCCACAGTAAAATTTACAGAGAAGGCAAAACGGTAAAAACAATCATCAACTTCTTTAAAAAATAATGTTTCTCACATTCAAGATTTCACACAAAGCACGCTAAGAATACGAAGCTACAAAGCCATATAAAAAAAGGATACAAAACAACAAAGTCTAATAAAAAACTTTGTTGCGTTGTACCCTTAGTGTGCGTTGTGTGAAATTATTCTTTTGCGTGAATCCCTTAAAATCTCACACCTAAATTAATACCTACTGCAACTCTTGGCCTTACAGGTTGTGCTACATACACAGGTCTTGGTGAAGGTCTGTAGCAATCTGCGTGTGTACGATTGTAAGCCCAAATGTCTTCATTATCGTTACAATACACTTCTTGATAGCTTTGGCCTAAATACATATCTCTAGGCAAAGTATTTACAGTTACCCAAGCACCATTTCTAGAATAGTAATAGTTATGTGCAATTGGATTAAAGTACACATTGGCTTGAGGATAATAATAAAAGCCTCTGCGAACGGGCGCTCTATTTGCATATCTGTTATCTCTATAATAGTCACGTCTGTCGTCTCTTCTATCATCTCTGTAATCATCACGTCTATCTCTTCTGTCGTTGTATCTATTATCTCTATAATCTCGTCTGTCATTGTCTCTCCTATCACGCTCATAACCGCGTTGAGCATTTGCTTGTAACGAAGAAAAAATTACGGTTACTAATGCGGCAAGTGTAATCATCTTTTTCATGGTATAACGTTTTAGTTATTAGCTATAATTCCAAAGGCGTGCCAAAAAATAAAATTCTAAAACCTATACATTTTCTTAACATTTTTTGTGTTTTCGACTATTGAACTAATATTGCACCAACCTGAGTATAGATTTGCAGGTAATTAGGTAAGCAAGATGAAAAGCATTTTTTGTAGCCAGCAGTTGAATGTCTATTGAACTTCAGTTGCGTCGCACACTGCAACAAATACAACCTTTCTCAGCTTATACCAATAATTTCGCAAGTCATATCAATCAAGGTTCAGACATTATGAGCAAGAATTTATTAATTGTAGAGTCGCCTGCAAAGGCTAAAACCATAGAAAAAATCTTAGGTAACGACTTTGATGTACGTAGCTGCTACGGTCACATTCGCGACCTTGAAAAAGATGATATGGGTATTGATTTAAACAATCATTATCTACCTCGCTACAAAGTGCCTGAAGACAAACTAAAGGTTGTTAGCGAATTAAAAAGCCTTGCAAAAAAATCGAAAGAGGTTTGGCTTGCATCCGATGAGGACCGCGAAGGTGAAAGCATTAGCTGGCATTTAGCGGAAGTTTTAGGCCTCGATCCAAAAGAAACAAAACGTATTGTATTTCATGAAATTACTGCACCAGCTATAAAAAAAGCGGTTGCCAATCCACGTAAAATAAACATGGATTTGGTAAATGCACAGCAAGCTCGTCGTGTATTAGATAGATTGGTTGGTTTTGAATTGAGTCCTGTTTTATGGAAAAAAGTACAACCAAGTTTAAGCGCTGGTCGTGTACAAAGTGTAGCGGTACGTTTAATTGTAGATAGAGAAAGAGAAATCAACCATTTTGCACCAGAAAGTAGCTATAAAGTTGAAGCTTTTTTTGCCGCAAAAGACATTAACAGCAAGCCAGTAACCTTTAAAGCAGAAGGCCCTTCAAAAGTGGCTACAATACAAAATGCACAGCAGTTTTTAAACACTTGTATTAATGCCAATTATACCGTTGCTAGCATTGAAGTAAAACCTGCCAAACGCACACCAGCAGCGCCTTTCACCACTTCTACCCTACAGCAAGAAGCTTCTAGAAAACTAGGCTATGGTGTAAGTAAAACCATGTTAATTGCACAAAAATTGTACGAGCATGGTCATATCACTTACATGCGTACCGATAGCTTTAATTTAAGCGACACCGCATTAGCAGATATTAGCAAAGAAATCAACACAGCATTTGGTAATAAATACCATCAGCCACGTAAGTTTAAAAATAAAAACGAAAGCGCTCAAGAAGCCCACGAAGCCATTCGCCCTACCTACATGAGCCACCACACGGTAGCTGATGAAGATGGCAGGCGCTTGTACGAGTTAATTTGGAAACGTACCATCGCTTCGCAAATGAGTGATGCTGAATTTGAGAAAACAACTGCAAAAATTAATATTTCAACCAATAAAGAACAGCTTGCTGCCACAGGTGAAGTAATGAAGTTTGACGGCTTTTTAAAAGTGTATTTAGAAGGCCGTGACGATGAAGATGAAGAAGATACAGAAGGTATGTTGCCACCTTTAAATATTGGCCAAGTGCTTGACTTTAAAGAGATGACTGCCACTGAGAAATTTACAAGAGCAGCAGCAAGATATACCGAGGCTTCTTTGGTAAAAAAGATGGAAGAATTAGGTATTGGTCGTCCTTCTACTTACGCACCTACCATTACCACAATCATTAAAAGAAATTACGTAGAAAAACGTGATAAAGATGGTGTAAAAAGACAAGTAAATATTTTGCGCCTCACAACCAAAAACGAGATTGAAAA
>JAAFHG010000662.1 GCA_013297585.1 Chitinophagales bacterium | reverse complement strand
TAAAGTACCTAACAATCCTATTGGTCAGTCTGCAATTAATCATTTACGCCGTTATGGTGTAGATACACAATTTGTGGCTCGCGGTGGTGACCGTTTAGGTATCTATTTCCTAGAAACAGGTGCTTCTATGCGTGCTTCTCAGGTTGTGTACGACCGTGCAGGTGCCTCTATTGCTGATGTTGATGCAAGCGAATTTGATTGGGATAAAATATTTGATGGTGCTGAGTGGTTTCACACAACTGGTATTACACCTGCATTAAGCGATAAAGCTGCTGCCCTTACTTTAGCTGCGTTAAAAGCTGCAAAAGCAAAAGGTATCACTACCTCTATCGACTTAAACTTCCGTAAAAAATTATGGACAAAAGAAAAAGCTCGTGAAGTAATGACCCAGCTTTGCGAATTTGTAGACGTTTGCATTGGTAACGAAGAAGATGCTGATTTGTGTTTAGGCTTTAAAGCTGCAAATACCGATGTTACTAAAGGTGAATTAAACTTGGATGGTTTTAAAGACATCTTTGGTCAAATGAAAGCTAAATTTGGTTTCAAATTCATCGCTTCATCTTTACGTGAAAGCTACAGTGCGTCTGACAATGGCTGGAGCGCTCTAGTATATGATGGTACTGATTTCTACCACACTAAAGAATACAAAGTTCGTATTGTAGACCGTGTAGGTAGTGGTGATAGCTTTGCAAGCGGCCTTATTTATGGTTTAGTTACTGGTATGCCAATGGCTGATGCTGCTGAATTTGGTGTTGCTGCTTCTGCATTAAAACACACAATTCCAGGTGATCTTAACCACGCAACTTTAAACGAAGTGAAAGAACTAGTTAAAGGTGATGGTAGCGGTCGTGTTCAGAGATAATGATGCCCCTAACCCCTAAAGGGGGATTATAAAAATATCAATCCGCCTTATAATTTTGTAAGGCGGATTTTTATGTTACCGGCTTTAGTTTTTCAATTGCTCGTCCCTTGCGAGTTTATGCTGAGTTTACGAAGCACCTACTTGTACGGCTATAACGTTACTGAACCTTTAATAAACAATATTTCATCACACTCTTATTCCCCTTTAGGGGCTAGGGGCAAACAAGTTTTTATGATAGTAGACACACTTGCCAATGCTGACAAATACACTAGCATTCACCCATTATTTGCAAAAGCATTTGAGTACATCAAATCTCAAAACCTAGCCGAATTAGAAATTGGCAAATTTGATGTAGCCGATGGTTTAAAAGCCATTGTTGCTGAAAAAGCAGGCATGACAGAAGCAGAATCAATTGCAAAATTTGAGTGCCACAACAACAATATCGATATTCAATTATGTATTCGTGGCCACGAAACTATTGGTTGGAAACCTCGCAGCACTTGTACCTCTCAAAAAGGTGACTACAATCCTGAAAAAGACGTTGTATTTTACAACGATGCACCCGATATGTATTTCAACTTAACAGATAACCAATTCGCTATTTTCTTCCCAGAAGATGTACATGCACCAATGATTGCTATAAATGACCAGCCCGTTAAAAAGTTGGTAATGAAAGTGAAGATTTAGTAAGTGACGAAAAACGAAAAGCAAAAGTGAAATCCCTCAAACGCAAGCGTTCGGGGGATTTTTTTATGAAGTAAAAATTAAATTTATTTCCTAACTCACGTTGTGTTTGCAGCAATCATACTTTTGAGATATGAAAACCATTTTATCATTTTTATTCTTAATTCTATCATCAATAATATTTGCGCAGCAAACACAGAAGTTTTATGATTATAATTGGAAAGAGTGTGATGCAAGTATGGCAAGATTTGTAGCTGTTATTAACAAAACAGATTCAGGCTGGCATCGAAACGATTTCTTCTTGCATAGCAAAAAGCTACAAATGGATGGCACCTATAACGATGAAGCCTGCAAAAAAGAAAATGGCAAGTTTTACTATTACCACGCTAATGGTGTTTTAGAAAAAGTAGGTAATTATGTAAATGGCAAAAAAGACGGTCTTTGGATTGCGTTTCATACTAATAGCATGATGAGCGATTCTACAGTATACAAAGAAGGCACAATCATCGGCACAAGTATTGGGTGGCACGCTAATGGTTTTATGAAAGATTCTAGTGTTTACAGAGATGATGGTACCTGTGTGGCGGTAGAATGGTTTGACAATGGTAATCTATCCTC
>JAAFHG010000650.1 GCA_013297585.1 Chitinophagales bacterium | reverse complement strand
GTGCCTCTTTCAGTTGGTGGCATACATAATGCTTCATTTACAAAGTACGATTGTGCATTGCCCCACACACATTCAGTACCCCATCTTTGTGTAACAGCATTGCGAATATTTAACTGTGTTTTTGTTGCATCATTTAGGCCAAAAACATCATTGGTGTATTTGTACAATCCAAAACCATTTGTCTCGGCAGATTCTACTGCTGCTTTAACCGCATCTCTTGCTTTTACCCATTTTGTTGCATCAACTGTAGGGTTAAATAAGGCTTTACCTTCTTTATCTTTAAAATTGGCAAAATCGGGATTACCATTAAACAATGGGCTGGCCGCCATCACTAATAATCTAGCTTTAACAGCCAATGCAATAGGTTTTGTTGCACGACCTAACTCTGTATTTTCATTTACAATACGTTCTGGTAATAGTGCAATAGCACTGTCTAACCAACCTGAAATAGCATTTACGCAATCATCAACAGGCGCTCTTTTTACATACGAGCTTGTTAAGTCAGCATCTACAGGTACGTTATCATTTACAATAGGTATTGGCCCATACATGCGCAGCATGTAAAAATGGTAGTACGCTTTCAAAAACATGCCCTCACCTATCCATCGTGAGCGTTCTGTTGGTGCAATATCTGGCACTTTAGACATGTCGCTCATGTTTTGAATAAATGTGTTACAATTACGTACGCCATTCCAAATTCTTAAGTAATTAAACGTACCATTATTACCTTTTAAATTGCCTTGCCATTCGTTAAAATAAGGATTAGAAACATTTTGCTGCCCTTGTGCTATACGAAAAGCAGGATGCCAGTTTGCAGGGTCATTTTGTGCATACCAAATTTCATCGCCTGAGGTTAATGATGAATTGTACCAGCCATCACCATTTTTTGGTAAATATGAATAGCAGGTAAATAAATATTTTTCTGCTTCTACGCGCAACTTAAATACGTTGTCAATAGTTGAAATATTATCAGGAACTACATCCAGATATTTTTTACACGAGGCTAATCCCAAAACCAAAACAAGGAATAGTACACCCGATTTATAAATATTATTTTGTATTTTTTTCATGAAGTTTTTATATTAAAATAAACAATCGCTATTATGACTAGAAATTAACTTGTGTACCAAAACTGAATACAGATTGGATAGGATAATTAAGTCCATTACCACCCATTTCTACGTCCCAAAGTTTAAAGCTGCTGATGTTAAACAAATTGGTAGCAGATGCATAAACACGTGTACCTTTTAGTTTTATTCCTTTAATGTATGGTATGGTATAACCTAAGTCTACGCTTTTTAAACGAAGGAAATCGCCGCTACGCAT
This sequence comes from Chitinophagales bacterium, assembly GCA_013297585.1. Lineage (GTDB taxonomy): Bacteria > Bacteroidota > Bacteroidia > Chitinophagales > Chitinophagaceae > Parasediminibacterium. The sequence goes on along the minus strand of JAAFHG010000650.1, from coordinate 877 downwards.
CCACCATGTAGAATTGGCATTATTTGAGTTCACTCTACCTGTGCTTAAACGTGGCCACATGGCATACAAATTTGGATTATCATCAGACCAATGGTCATTGGCAATAACTTGTAATAGATTATTCTGGTAACCACCATTTAAATAAAATGGCTGAATATTGGCAGGATTAATAAAGAATGATGAGCGAGCAGAACCTTGAAAATAGAAACTAAAATCAAAACCTTTGTAGCCCATTGAAGCACCAAAACCATAAATAATTTCTGGCTGCTGAGGAAATCCAATTGGCACCATATCATCATTATTTATCACACCATCTTTATTAACGTCTTTGTATTTAATATCACCAGCAAGCAGTGTATTATCGCCAAATTGAACTGGTGAATTTTGTACTTCTTTTTGATCGATAAATAAACGTTCTGCCACCAAGCCCCATGTTTGACTAATAGAACGATTAACTCTTGACAAATAAGAAATACTACTAGGATATTGAATTTCGTCGGTTACTTTTACTTTACTTGTTGCATAAGTAAATGTTCCTCTTACGTTTATCCATGCATTTTTAGATACATTATATTGATAACTAGCAGCTAAGTCAATGCCTTGCGTTTCTGCTTTACCATAATTAGAAGAAGGTATTGCAGAGAAACCTGCAGCAGACTCAATAGAAGATTTAGGCTGTAAAATTTGTGAGCGCCATTGCTTGTACACATCTACAGTTACTGTTAAATCTTTGAACATTTTTAAATCCATACCTAGATTTAATGATCTTGATTTTTCCCAAGTGATATCATCATTTTGGTATCTAGAAATAGAAACACCAGGGCGATAATAAGTACCTACACCGTCGTTTCTGCCAAAAGAAGCACCAAAACCACCA